>NZ_REHN01000017.1:0-1453 GCF_003693025.1 Lactobacillus sp. ESL0261 | reverse complement strand
TGAAGTGCAACTAAAAAGTTAGACATTTTAATATTACGCAAGACTCAATGCACGATTTCGATATTTGATCGGGGTCGTGTATTTTAGTTTGTTTGATCTTCTAATATGATTGAACCAGTAAACGTAATCATGCAGTACTTCCCGCATTTCTGCTAGTGAACTGATCTTAATGCGGTTGAGCTTCTCCCGTTTCATTAGGTTGAAGATGGTTTCTCCCGGTGCATTATCGTGGCAATTACCCTTGCGCGACATGCTTTGCTTAATCTTCATCTGTCTTAGTTTGGTCTGATAGCCGCTGTGGCGGTATTGAAAACCCTGATCTGAATGCAAAATAGGCTGGGCTGTTTTAGGCAGCTTGTGCTTAAGCTCTGCCAGCATATCATAAACCAGCTTCATGTTAGGCGAATAGCTGACTTGACAAGCCAGTATTTCCAGTGAGGCCTCATCAATGACCGGTGAAATATAAACCTTTTTGCCTGTGGTCAGCTTGTATTCGGTAATATCCGTGTGTAAGACGTGGTAGGGTCTGGTTTCATTAAACCGCTGCTTTAAAATGTTTTCCTTGATTACGCCTGCAGGGCCCGCATAAGAACTGTAGCGTGCAGTGCGCCTACTGTAGACTCTGGTCTTTAGTCCCAGCTGCCGCATCAGCTTGCGCACGGTATTGGGCGCATAGCTAAAGCCTTGATCTAAGAGTGCACCATGCATACGTCGATAACCGTAAGTCTCATCACTTTCTTGGTAGAAGATAGACTTGATTACGCCTTTAACAGCAGCGTATTTATCTAATCGGTTCAATCGGTGACTGCGGTTGTCGTAATAAGTTTTGCGGTTAAGGTGCAGCTTGGCAAGCAAAAGCTTTAACGGCACCTCAGGTCGCTCAGCCCGAATCTCCACGACTATTCTGGTTTTTTGCCGGTTGGTGAGCGTGGATATCGGGCAGCCACTTTTTTTAGGATTAAGTTATCCAATTCTAAGTCGGCTTTTTGTGCCTCTAGCTCAGCAACCTGACGACGCAATTGTTCTACTTCGGTTAGCTTCTTAGTGGGTTTAAGCTTCTTCTGACGCTTCTTTTTAGTCATGGTTGGTGGTCTCCCCTTGGATTTTGGGAGCAGCCCAGAGTAGCCTGCAGCCTGATAAGCCGCCAGCCATTGTCTTACTACTGACCGCGAAAGATTAAAAACTGCAGCTACCTGGAGTACTCCCATGTGATGTTCATGATAGAAGCGTACCACATTTAGCTTGAATTCAGGCAAATAAGTTTGTCGGGTGTGAGTAACCTTTAAAGCGGCTAAGCCATGTTTACGGGCACGTTCTGCCCAGGCCCTAATCTCGGTATGATCAATGCCGTATTCGCGTTCTAGTTTAGCTAAAGAGGTTTGGTGGGATAAGTATTTACTGCAAATTTCCATTTTCAAAGTAGTTGAATATTTAGTCATGAAAAAAGTGCTCC
>NZ_REHN01000015.1:0-3203 GCF_003693025.1 Lactobacillus sp. ESL0261 | reverse complement strand
TAGTACATTGAAAACTGAATATAATCCAAGAAAAAACCGAGAAACAATCAAAAGAGAAGAGATTGCCAAAGAGCGACCGAGAGAGTATCTTGAGTAAGGTCAAGTAAAGAAGGGCGCACGGTGAATGCCTAGGCACAATGAGGCGAAGAAGGACGTGACGAACCACGAAAGGCTTCGGGGAGCGGTAAGTACGCAGCGATCCGGAGACATCCGAATGGGGGAACCCAATGCATGCAGATGCATTACCAGGCGGTGAATAGATAGCCGTATGGGGCAAGACGCAGCGAACTGAAACATCTAAGTAGCTGCAGGAAGAGAAAGAAAAATCGATTTCCTTAGTAGCGGCGAGCGAAGAGGAAAGAGCCCAAACCAGATGATTTATCATTTGGGGTTGTAGGACTGCAATAAGGCAGCGCAAAGGATAGCAGAATTATCTGGGAAGGTAAGCCAGAGAGGGTGAGAGCCCCGTAAGCGAAATCCGGAGCGCGCCGAGCAGGATCCTGAGTAGGTCGGGACACGAGGAATCCCGATTGAAGCAGCGAGGACCATCTCGCAAGGCTAAATACTACATTGTGACCGATAGTGAACCAGTACCGTGAGGGAAAGGTGAAAAGAACCCCGGGAGGGGAGTGAAAGAGAACCTGAAACCGTGTGCCTACAAATAGTCAAAGCCCATTAAAGGGTGATGGCGTGCCTTTTGTAGAATGAACCGGCGAGTTACGTTAGCTAGCGAGGTTAAGTCAGAAAAGACGGAGCCGGAGCGAAAGCGAGTCTGAAGAGGGCGCAGCAGTTAGCTGACGTAGACCCGAAACCAAGTGACCTACCCATGACCAGGTTGAAGGTGCGGTAAAGCGCACTGGAGGACCGAACCCACGTAAGTTAAAAATTGCGGGGATGAGTTGCGGGTAGCGGTGAAATTCCAAACGAACTTGGAGATAGCTGGTTCTCTCCGAAATAGCTTTAGGGCTAGCCTGGTGCCAGGACGATCATGGAGGTAGAGCACTGTTTGGACGAAGGGCCCGTCAGGGGTTACTGAATTCAGATAAACTGCGAATTCCAGAGATCGGGGCACTGGAGTCAGACTGCGAGTGATAAGATCCGTAGTCGAAAGGGAAACAGCCCAGATCACCAGTTAAGGTCCCCAAATCTATGCTAAGTGGAAAAGGATGTGGAGTTGCGTAGACAACTAGGATGTTGGCTCAGAAGCAGCCATCATTAAAAGAGTGCGTAATAGCTCACTAGTCGAGTGACGCTGCGCCGAAAATTTACCGGGGCTAAGCATAGTACCGAAACTGTGGATGTGCAGGAATGCACGTGGTAGGAGAGCGTTCTAAATGCGGCGAAGCTTAACTGAGAAGATAAGTGGAGCGTTTAGAAGTGAGAATGCCGGTATGAGTAGCGCAAGACAGGTGAGAATCCTGTCCGCCGAAAGACTAAGGTTTCCTGGGGCAGGCTCGTCCGCCCAGGGTAAGTCGGGACCTAAGGCAAGGCCGAAAGGCGTAGTCGATGGACAACAGGTAGAAATTCCTGTACTGCGCAGCTTCGTTAACAGCGAAGGAGGGACGCAGGAGGCAAAGAACGCATGGCGCTGGAAGCCATGTTCAAGCGTTAAGTGTGGTAATGAGTCAAATGCTTGTTGCCGGAAAGCACAAGGCGTGATGAGGAGCGAAATCAAAGTAGCGAAGGTTCAAGCGTCACACTGCCAAGAAAAGCTTCTAGCGAGAAGCTGCGCACCCGTACCGCAAACCGACACAGGTAGTCGAGTGGAGAACACTCAGGTGAGCGAGAGAACTCTCGTTAAGGAACTCGGCAAAATCGCCCCGTAACTTCGGGAGAAGGGGTGCTGGTGCAACAGCCAGCCGCAGTGAATAGGCCCAAACAACTGTTTATCAAAAACACAGGTCTCTGCCAAGTCGTAAGACGACGTATAGGGGCTGACACCTGCCCGGTGCTGGAAGGTTAAGGAGAGCTGTTAGCGCAAGCGAAGCAGCGAACTGAAGCCCCAGTAAACGGCGGCCGTAACTATAACGGTCCTAAGGTAGCGAAATTCCTTGTCGGGTAAGTTCCGACCTGCACGAAAGGTGTAATGATTTGGGCACTGTCTCAACGAGAGACTCGGTGAAATTATAATACCCGTGAAGATGCGGGTTACCCGCGACAGGACGGAAAGACCCCATGGAGCTTTACTGCAATTTGATATTGGGCAGCTGTTAAACATGTACAGGATAGGTAGGAGCCGGAGAAGATAGCACGCCAGTGTTATCGGAGGCAATGTTGGGATACTACCCTTGTTTGATGGCTGCTCTAACCAGGGCCTCTAAGCGAGGCATGGGACAGTGTCAGACGGGCAGTTTGACTGGGGCGGTCGCCTCCTAAAGCGTAACGGAGGCGCCCAAAGGTTCCCTCAGAATGGTTGGAAATCATTCACAGAGTGCAAAGGTATAAGGGAGCTTGACTGCGAGAGCGACAACTCGAGCAGGGACGAAAGTCGGGCTTAGTGATCTGGTGGTACCGCATGGAAGGGCCATCACTCAACGGATAAAAGCTACCCTGGGGATAACAGGCTTATCTCCCCCAAGAGTTCACATCGACGGGGAGGTTTGGCACCTCGATGTCGGCTCGTCGCATCCTGGGGCTGAAGTCGGTCCCAAGGGTTGGGCTGTTCGCCCATTAAAGCGGCACGCGAGCTGGGTTCAGAACGTCGTGAGACAGTTCGGTCCCTATCCGTCGTGGGCGTAGGAAATTTGCGAGGAGCTGTCCTTAGTACGAGAGGACCGGGATGGACATACCGCTGGTGTACCAGTTGTCTTGCCAAAGGCATCGCTGGGTAGCTAAGTATGGCCGGGATAAGCGCTGAAAGCATCTAAGTGCGAAGCCCCCCTCAAGATGAGATTTCCCATACGCAAGTAGTAAGACACCTCAAAGACTAAGAGGTAGATAGGCTGGGAGTGGAAGAGCCGCGAGGCTTGGAGCGGACCAGTACTAATCAGTCGAGGACTTGACCAAAGCTTAAAGGCAATCAAGGTTTTTGAAAAGAGGATTATATTTAGTTTTGAGCGTAGAAGCTCAAAGAGAGAGAAAAAGTACGGTGGCAAGAGCAAGAAGGAAACACCTGTAACCATGCCGAACACAGCAGTTAAGCTTCTTCACGCCGAGAGTAGTTGGTGGGAGACTGCCTGCGAGGGTAGGACGCTGCCGTGCTT
>NZ_REHN01000014.1:0-148399 GCF_003693025.1 Lactobacillus sp. ESL0261 | reverse complement strand
AATAATTCCCTCCGCATACGTTAAGCAAAACTTATTTTACCATCTAATAAAAATGTTTTCCACAAGTGCACAAAAAGAATTCAGAATTAACAAGCTGTGGATATAATTTACAGAAAAATACACAAAAACTAAGTAAATTTAAAATACTTTTTGCTTATTTACATAAGAGACTGTGGAAATCTTTTGCTATAACAGCAGTATTTTTAACAAAGTGTGAAACATAATATCCACATGGTGTGTAAAACTTTTTAAACAGGTTGTAGATTGTGGATAAAGTTGTGTAAAATACTGTGACTTTGATTTTGTGGATAAGTATTTAGTAAAAACTTTAAACAAAAAAAGTATTTCTTACGATAAGATTTTTGGGTGTTCAGTTTTTCCGGTATAAATTTGATTTTTCTTTGTTCTTCCTGAGGTGAATGCAAATTTATAACATTGAATTAGAGGGTGATATTCTTGGATGCAAAAAAACTCTTAAACAGTAAAGAACGTAAATTTTACATTTTAGCCCGAATGATCAATGGAGAACATGTTAGCTATCAAAAATTGTCTGATGATTATTTTGTTTCCCGCAGCAGTATTGCAAATGACATTATTAGTATCAAAAAGAGGCTATCTAAGGATAATATCCCTCTGCTTTTTAATAATTCTGGATCATACATTGGCGGAGGTGAAATAGATAAACAAAAAATAATAAAACGAGTCGTTATTGATTTGTTAGGTAATAAGGAAGGAAAGCAATTAATTAGTTTATTTATTGATAGTAGATTGCTGAAAACCATCTTTAAATTATTTCATCAAAAATTACAAGCCTGGAAACTTGAAGTTCCAGAAAATAATATAGGCGATATTTCTATTTCTACAGCAATATTAGTTTTCAGAGGTATGAATGGCTATCAAATTAGTTGGAAAAAGAAGGATCAGCTTGACAGCGTATTGATGCAGTTTGATAAGTACCCTTTAGTTTACCAATTGTTGAAAACTGTGGAAGAAAGCGAAATATATCATTTTAATGATACGGAAATGCAGTACCTTTATTACATAATAATTGGCAATGGCTTTAATTTTTTCATGAACAATGGACAAATTCCTGCTGAATTTAAGTCAGAAGTGAAGCAGTTAATAGCTAATGTTAGTGACAGCTTAAATATTGATTTAACAAAAGATTCATCATTATTAGAAAAATTATTAGTGCATCTTTATCAGATGAAACTGCGGCTTGAATCAAAAACTACGGTTATTAATCCTTTATTACAAGAAATTAAAAATAACTATCCTGATTTATATGGGGTAGTTTGGTATGCATTGAGTGAATTTAGTGAAAATAATCATTTAGCTGTTTCTGATGATGAAGTTGGTTTTGTGACATTGCATTTTCAGGCGGCCGTTGAACGTAATAAAGAAATAAACAGAATTCTTTTCGTTTGTCCAAATGGTATAGGAATGAGTTCCTTAATTTGTGCAAAAATGAAAAGAATATTACCAGCCGCAGCTTTGACTGAGGTTACTTCTAAGCATGATTTGGTAAAAAAAGATTTATCGAATGTTTCATTGATTATTTCAACTGTTAAATTAAGTGAACAACAAGTACCTGTAGTGAATATTTCGCCTATTATGACAATTTCAGATATGAAGAAAATTGCCAGCTCTTATATTGATGTGGTGACAAAACAAAGTGTTGAAAAAAAAGACGAGCATATAGTTATTAATGATGTCGGACCTTTCTTAAAAGGAAATATATTTTTTATGGATGAAAAAGTGACTGATAACATCATTGATGTCTTATTAAAAAGTGGTACTTGGAATGATGAAAAAAGTTTTGAATGTTATAAAAAATCGCTAACAAAGCGTGAAGAATTACAGTCTACCTATATCAGTAATGGTTTTGCCATACCTCATGGCGATCCTAAATTTATTACCAAGAGTTCTATTGCTGTCGCGATTTTAGATAAACCTGTCAACTGGGGAAATAATCGTGTAGATATTATAGCAATGTTAATGATTAAAAGAACTGATAAAAAAATAGTTGAACCATTTATGAATCTAATTATGCATGGAATAAAAAATAAAGAATGGTTTATTTCAAAAATGATGGAGGTCAAATAATAGTGACATGTTCTTTGTTTAATGAAGATAACGTTCAAATAATAGATAGTGCTATGAATTGGAAGATTGCATTACAAAAAGCTAGTGAGCCTCTATTAAAAGCAAATATTATTACGCCAAAATATGTTGCGAGCATGATTGAGAGCATTAAAAAGAATGGACCCTATATGGTCCTGACTGATTATTTTGCTCTGATGCATGCCAGACCAGGTGATGGTGTTAATAAAATGGGTATGAGTTTACTGGTTTCACGTAACCCAATTGATCTTGAAGGTAAACCAGTCAAAATCTTTTTGGTAATGGCTGCAATTGATAATACTAGTCATTTACAAAGTTTGCAGAAAGTTATTTCGATTTTTATGGATACAGAATCTTATAAAACTATTTTGAGTGCAAATAAGTCGGCAATTGTTTCAATGTTTAAGAAAGTAAAGGGTTAAGTATGAAAATTTTAGCAGTATGTGGTTTTGGAGTTGGCAGTTCAATGGTTTTGAAAATGACATTGGAAAAAGCAGTTAAAGAATTGGGAATAGATGCTGAAGTAAAGAATACAGATATTGCATCAGCTAAAGCAGAACAAGCAGATGTTTACTTTACCAGTGCTGAATTAAAGCCAGATCTTGAATCATCGACAGACAAACCAGTTTATGCAATTAAACGATACATGGATAAAGATGAAGTCCTTAAAGCAATGAATGCATTTTTAGCAAATAAGAAAGGTAACTAACTATGGACATTCTAAAATTTATTTCAAATAATATTCTGCAAGATCCACCTGTTTTGCTTGGACTAATTGCAATGCTGGGGCTAATTGTTCAGAAAAAGCCTATTGCAGAAATAGTGAAGGGCAGTATGTCAGCTGCCTTCGGTATGATAATTCTTACTGAAGGTGTAAATATGTTAACTGGTGTGGTATCAGCAATTAATACTGCTATTCAAACCAAAATGGGTATTACAGTTGCAAAAGGCATGACAGATATTACCTTCACAGCTCAATATGGCGGAGATGTTGGTATGGCTATGTTTTTAGCACTTGTGATTCACATTTTGATTGCCAGATTCACTCCAATAAAAACCATTTTCTTAACCGGGCATATGCTTTGGTGGGTTCCTTTTGTTATTGTAGCTGGTGGCGTAGAAGGTGGATTAAGAGGCATTAATTTAATTGTTATGAGTGCTATTCTTTCTGCATTATACTTTTCGATCGCTCCGTGGATTATGCGGAAGTATGTTTGGGCAGCTACTGGTGATGACTCTTTCTTAATTGGTCATCCGACAACAATACTTTCATTAATTTCAGGTTTTGTAGCAAAACATGTTGGTAATAAGAAACATTCTACAGAAGACTTGAATGTTCCAAAGGGGTTATCTTTTTTCCGTGATATTTCAATTACGGGTGGCATAGTAATGTTTACGGTAGACATTATCGTGGGCATAATTGCCCCTACTTTGGTTCCAAAAGGCAGCAATTTGTTTACTGTTGCATTAAATGCTGGTTTAACTTTCGGCGGCGGATTATTGATTCTGCTTTATGGAGTACGCTTGCTGGTCAACCAGATTATTCCAGCCTTTCAAGGAATTTCTGAAAAGCTGGTACCAGGAGCAAAGCCCGCTTTTGATGTGCCGATTTTGTTCAACTACAAGCCTAATGCTGTGATTATAGGATTTCTTTCTGCCTTTATTACTTCAACTATTCTGGTGTTGATTGCCAATGTAACTAATCTTTTTGGAATCTTGATTGTGCCGTTGATGATTACAAGCTTCTTCGAATGTGGGGGAGCAGCCGTAATAGGTGAAGGACAAGGTGGAATTAAGGGTGCAATTATTGGTACCGCAGTTGCATCTGTTGCCATGGTAGCCTTGGTTGGAGTCTCAGCTATGATGATGGGAAGCACAATTAGAAACTGGATCCTTATTTTTGGAGGAAATGACCTTTCTTTATGGAGCATTATTAGTAAACTTATTGGAAGTTTGTTTGGAGGTATTTAATAATATGTATCGCTATATTGATAAAGTTGAAAGCATTCTTGACGCAGTGAAGAGAGACGAAAGGGATAATATTGAAAAAGCGATAAAAATAATTACTGAAGCAAACATTAACAAGAACTCTATTTATATATTTGGTGCCAGTCATGCAGGCATATTGGCAGATGAGATGTACTATCGTGCCGGAGGAATGATAACAATTAATGCCATATTTGGCAGAGAGGTAATGCTTGACAGGAAACCTATTACTTTTACTAGTAAAATGGAAAGACTTGAAGGCTATGGCTCTGCACTAGCTAGTACAGTGAATTTTAAACAGAATGATGTCTTAATACTTCATTCTGTTTCTGGAAGAAATCCCGTTATTATTGACCTTGCACTTGCTGCCAAAAAACTGGGCGTAACAATTATTGGGTTGACTAATTTAAAGTATTCAAAATCAGTAACAAGCCGGCATTCATCAGGAAAAAGATTATTTGAAATTGCAGATGTAGTAATTGATAATCATGGTGATATAGGGGATGCTGCATGTTCTATAAAAGGTACGGAGCAAAAAGCAGGGCCAACTTCTACTGTGGTAGGTGCAGCTATTTTAGATAATATTGTTGTAGAAGCAAGTCAAAGACTAATAGAACATGGAAATAAAGAGGCTCCAATTTTTTATTCAGCTAATATTGATGGGGGAGATCAAAAGAACAAAAAACTAATTAATGAATATCATGATATGATTCATTATCAATTTTAGGTGAAAAAAAGCATATATTTGAAATAAGTCCCAAAAGTCAGACAACTTTTGGGACTTATTTGTCTCTTTTATTGGTTTATTGGGTGCGCTTTTTATTTAACTATTGTTTTGATTATAAACACTCAATATTAGAAAAAGTAATTTTAGTTTATTTTTATTATAGTTTGATATTGTTATGACATTGTTAAAGTTAAAAGTCATATGAACATGTTTTCATAACTTGTTTACATATTAATTAAGTTTACAGTCATCTTAAGTAAAATTTTGATTATGTAAAGAAGGTAAATTTAATGAATTTTGAAGAACGAGTTATTAGTCAATCAATAAATTTGACAGATTTAGAAGATAAAATTGTTAAGTATTTTTTTAAAAATAAGGAACATATTAGTGATTTAAAAATCACGTATCTGGCCCACAAATTTTATACTTACCCTAATACAATTACCAGGCTTTGTCATAAGTTAGGGTATACGGGATTTTCAGACCTAAAGAGTTCAATTAAAAATGAAAATCTGGGAAACATAAAAACGGAAGATTACGAGCAGAAGGAATTACGAATAAACTTAGAATTAATCAATCAGATGAAAAGCGAAAAAGTGTTAGATAAGTTGGTAAATGCTAAAAAAATCAATTTTTATTCAATGGGCCAGACTGCTTACGCAACAAGGCTTGTGGTAGGCAATTTCTATGCACTTGATTATAAGTCGTTTTTTTATGATTATCCGAATGACCTGACTCACATCATAGGGCGTGAAAATGACGATGTTTTCTTTTTAATTAGTCTTTCCGGTAACAAAAAGCAATTGATTGAATTGGCCAAGGAAATAAAAAGTCATGGTAATTTCCTGATTACTTTAACTCATCTTTCAATCAATCCTTTAGCGAAATTGGCTGATGAAAGGCTTTATTGCTATTCTCCCGATAAAAGGGTGGATGATTACAATGTTACTGATAAAACACCGATATTACTTGTGATGAATGATTTGTTTAAAAAATACGCTGAAAAATTAAATAAGAAAATAACAAGTGTGTAATATTACACACTTGTTATTTTTTTAAGGGATTACGAGTGTACTTTTCCAAAAAATCGAGGGTAAAAAAATGTAAGCGCTTATAATTGCATTTGAAACAACAAAGGGAGGCGTAAAGATGAGTGATGAGCAAGTAATAATGCAATTAATTTCACAAGGAGGTAGTGCCAGATCTAATAGCATTGAGGCAATTAGAAAAGCCCGTGAGCGAGACTTGAAGGCTAGTGAACTATTAATGCAAAAAGCGCACGATGATCTAGTCAAAGCACATAACTTACAGACTAAGTTGTTACAAAAAGAAGTTAATGGTCAGGGTAAAGCGCCAACTTTATTAATGGTACATGCACAAGATCATTTAATGAATGCAATGACAGTAAATGATTTGGCAAAAGAAATAATTGCAATTTTAAGTTCAAAGGAGATAAAAGATGACTTATAAAATTATGTTAGCCTGTGCAGGTGGTTTTTCTACAAGTATGTTAGTAACACAAATGAAAAAGGCAGCTAAGAAGGAAAACATTGATGTAGAAATTAATGCTGTAGCTGAATCTGCTCTGAATAATTATGATGATTTGGACATCATTTTACTCGGACCGCAAGTTGGACATATCAAGCCTGAACTGGAAAAAGAATTTTCAATTCCAGTCAGAGTAATTGACCAAATGGATTACGGAATGATGAATGGCGAAAAAGTTTTAAATGATGCAATGAAAGTGTTGAAAGGAGCGGGGAAAGCTAATGACAGCAGCAAGTAAAACTAATCTAAGTAAATTACGAGATAAGATACAAACAGGAATGGGCAAGTTCCAGCGTAACAAATACGTTTCTGCCATTGCTGGTGGTATGATGGCTATTCTGCCTGTTCTAATGGTAGGGTCATTTGCTTCAATATTTTTCAGTTTAAATATAGGTCCATATCAAGCTTTCATTACGCAAAGCGGTTTGAAAAATATTTTTAATATTATTACAGCAGTTACTACAGATATCTTATCAATATATGTTGTTATTTCATTGTCTAATAGTTTAGCAGCAGAACTGAAAGTCGATAAGTTTATGTCAATAATCTCTTCTCTTGTCGCTTTTTTATTGGTTACTCCAATGCTAGTTCAAAAAGGTAAATTTATTGGACTTGATATGAATTACATTGGCTCACAAGGGATGCTTGTTGCAATGGTAGTAGCACTAACTGCAACCAGATTATTTGCACTTTTTGCTAATAACAAGCATTTGGTAATTAAAATGCCGGATAGTGTTCCAGAGTTTGTTTCAAAGACTTTTGCTTCCATGCTGCCGATTTTTTTGATTACAATAATTTATGCAATCGTTAATTTCTTGTTTGCTTTGACACCGTACCATAACATTGATGATATGATTATGAAATTGATCCAAATACCACTTCAGGGCTTAGGTTCAAGTCCGTTTGCAGCTTTGGTTTTAGTTTTCTTCGCTGAATTTTGCTGGTTTTTCGGAATACATGGTACGATGGCAACAACAGCCGTATTATATACATTGTTTTATCCGTTCGATGTGGCTAATTTAAATGCATTTAAGGCAGGAGTAGCCTTACCTTATATTGTGACAATGACATTCATTACTAACCAAAAGGGTCCTCGTGCACTAGCATATGCGATTTTATGCTTGCGTTCTAAGAGTGAAAGATTACGTTCACTTGGTAAAGTAGGTTTCATTCCAGCCTTCTTTGGTATTAGTGAGCCGTTTAAGTTTGGTATTCCTATGGTTTTAAATCCATTGGCTTTTATTCCTCTGACTATGGGTGGAACTATTAGTGTGGCCGCTACATACTTAGCAACATATATAGGTTTAATCCCAAGACCTAATGGTATCCCTGTACAAACTGCTGGGACACCAGAATTCTTTAGAGCCTTTCTATTAGGCGGCTGGCGTATGGTCATTTGGCATGTCGTCCAGTTGTTAATTCTACTTGCAGTATGGTATCCGTTTATGAAGCTGATTGATAAACAATGTTGTAATGAAGAAGCAGCTAAGGCACAAACTGCCGAGTAAAGGGGGAAATAGATGATTTCACAAGTTGAAGTTAAATATCTGAATCAGAATAACTATTCATTAAAATGGAAGAGTGCTAAAAGTGTGGCAATCTATTTATTACCTCGACCTGATGAAGAAGTATCCGAATTTTTAACGGAAACAAAGGCAAATCATGCAGAATTTAAAATAACTAAATATTACCGGCCGTATTTTTTGCTAAAGGATGAGGATAACCAAATAATATACACTAACAGAGTTTTACCACTTCAAGGAAGTAATAATTTTCGAGATTTAGGCGGTTATATAGGTGCAAATGGCAAACGTGTTAAGTGGGGGAAACTTTTTCGTTCAGATCACTTGCATCGTTTAACTGAACACGATAAAAAAGTTTTAGATGATATCGGAATAAAAACAGTGATTGATTATCGCAGTGAAGATGAGTATCAGTCACAGCCGAATCAAACTTGGTCAACTTTGCAACAGACTGTGCATTTAGTGCCTGAAGCACAAAGAGCAGTTTTAGCAGCTAAAGCTGGTAGTACTAAAGAAAAGGTACGCCAACTAGTAGAACGTGAGGTTGATAAAAATGTTAAGTTTGATAATTCTGGTAAAACAATGATTGATCAGGGGAAAGACTTTGTTCGGTTAGATGAAAATAAAAAGATTTATCGTAAGATGTTGTCTGCCGTTTTAGACGAAAAAAATATACCACTTGATCAGCATTGTCGTGGTGGCAAGGATCGGACTGGTTATGGTGTAGCCCTGATTTTGTATTTACTTGGTGTAAATATGGATACTATTCTAGAAGATTACATGTTAACTAAAACTTTGCGTATTCAAAGAAATAAAAGACGAATGGCGCAGTATGCAAACGAAACTAGTGATCAAAATGTGTTAGATTACCTGTTTTCCATGCTTGATACCAGGTCGGAATACCTGGAAGCGTCGTTTGCTGAAATGATTAATATTTCAGGTAGCATTGATTCATATTTAAAGAATGAATTGAAAATAAGTAAAAATGACGTTGATAAGTTAAGAAATATGTATTTAGAATAAGCTTTATGTCTTTATATTTTATATATAGTATAAAAAATTAAGTCCCGAAATTATCTGATTAATTGCGGGATTTTTTAAAAGTACCAATAAGTGTATAATTATAATAAATTAAAACATTTTTATTTTATTAAGTTTATACTGCTAAGAAGGTATTATATGAATTATCAAGATTATGTTGAGCTAGGCTTAAAAGATGACGGCAATTTAAAGCTGATTCTTAAAGGAAATGTAGAAAATAACGGCCATAATAAGATTGGGGTCGTCAGTGTTGTTTACATTACAAAGGATGTTGCAAAAGCTAAACAAAAGTTAAGTGAATTAAATGCCAGTAAAAAAGAAGGAGACTATTACATGGTTTATAGCTGCCCTTTAGATAAATATTTACCAGATCTCGGGCACTATCCGTCAATTGAAATTACGCAAGGTGACTTGTCCTAGGGTATATCTTTAGATATGAACGGGATAAAATTAAAATCAGGTCACATCTTTGAATAAGGAAAATGGAGATTATAAAGTTAGCCAAGCGCTTTAATGAAAAAGGTCAAGTCCTATTAGAATGAGGCCGTATATTTAGGTAATAAATTCGCATTTTTTGACTTTTTACTTGGTTTTTTACTTTAATCATGGTATTCTAGATATTAAATTGTGCAGTCTGCATACAAAAAATTGGAGGTGTAGTTTAATGACAACTAAAAGAACTTACCAACCTAAAAAGCGTCACCGTTCAAGAGTTCATGGCTTTATGAAACGGATGAGTACATCTAATGGCCGTAAGGTTTTGGCTAGACGCCGTGCAAAGGGTAGAAAAGTCTTATCTGCTTAAACCACTGAAATCCCAGTGGTTTTTTTAATTTATAAGAGTGGAATGAAACGTTTTGAGAAAGTCTTATCGTGTTAAAACAGAAAATGATTTTCAAACAGTTTTTAAATCAGGTAATTCAATAGCAAACCGGGCTTTTGTTATTTATCAACTAGATAAACCGGAAAATAAGCATTTTCGCGTTGGTATTTCTGTTGGTAAAAAAGTCGGGCATACTGCTGTAGTTCGTAATCGCCTCAAACGTTATATTCGTGCAGTTCTTACGGAAAATAAACCTTTAATTAAGCCACATGTTGATTTTCTAGTCATTGCTAGACCGTATGCGCGTAATTTTAGATGGGATGATGTTCGTAAGAACCTCTTGCATGCACTCTTTTTAGCCAATATAATTGAAGAGATACCGAATAAAGTTGAGGAAAATTAGAGTGAAAGACATTTTAACTAAAAAGAATGTCAGGCGTCTACTTGTACTGCTGACAGTGGTTGCATTAGCAGTTGTTTTAACAGGATGTGCATCCACTGGCACGCTAAAACCAGTTTCACATACAAGTGGCAGCTGGTGGGATCGCTGGGTCATTTATTATATGTCCACGTTTTTGTTGTGGCTGTCGAAACTGATTGGCAACAATTACGGCTGGGCAATTATTATCTTTACAATCATTGTACGGCTAATTTTGTACCCGCTTAGTGCAATTCAGATTAAGAGCACTACTAAGATGCAAAAAATTCAGCCGGAAATAGACGCTTTGCGTAAGAAATATCCTGGCAGCGATACAGAGTCGCGTACTTTACTTTCGCAAGAAACAAATAAGCTCTATAAAGAAGCTGGGGTTAATCCCTATGCCGGCTGTTTGCCTTTAATTATTCAGATGCCAGTTATGCTTGCATTATACGGAGCGATTGCGCAAACTCCCCAGCTTATGACTGGCCACTTTATGTGGATGGATTTAGGTAAGCCTGACCCATACTTTATTATGCCGATTTTATCAATGATTTTGACATTTGCGTCAACATACATTAGTCAACTTTCAATGCCAAAGGAATCACAGACTTTGTCATCAAAAATTATGACTTACGGGATGTCAATTATGGTTGGTGTAATGGGTATATATTTCCAGTCAGCTATTGTAGTTTACTGGGTAATTTCTAATTTATTCCAGGTAGTTCAGACTTTTATTCTGCAAAACCCAATTAAATATCGGCGTGAGCAGGAAGAAAAAGAGCGCCAGGAGCGTGAACGTAAACGGCAACTAAGAAGAACGTATAAACGGTTAAAACGCAGAAAATAATATTAATCTAAATTAATGATTTAGATAAAGTAGTCAAAGTGCTTTATCCATCATGATTATTCATGGTGGAATAATGCGCTTTTTTTATTGAAAAGGAGAAAATCATGGCACAAACTTTAACGGAGTTTGATACAATTGCAGCGATTTCAACGCCAATTGGTGAAGGTGGGATTTCTATTGTCCGCATGTCTGGTGAAGAAGCAGTTAAAATTGCCAATCAGGTTTTCAAGGGTGCGAATTTAACTAAAGTGCCGACGCATACTATTCATTATGGACATATAGTTGATCCTGCAAGTGAGCAGGTGATCGACGAAGTTATGGTATCTGTAATGCTGGCACCTAAGACTTTTACCAGGGAAGATATTGTTGAGATTAATTGTCATGGCGGCATTGTTGTTACTAATCGTATTTTGCAATTATTATTAAAAACTGGTGCGCGCATGGCCGATCCTGGTGAATTTACTAAAAGGGCGTTTGTTAATGGTCGCATTGACTTGACTCAGGCTGAAAGCGTAATGGATATTGTGCGCGCTAAAACTGATAAGGCCCGGCAAGTGGCTGAAAATCAGCTGCAAGGCGGCCTACTTGAGAAAATTAGGGCAATGCGGCAGGAAATTTTAGATACACTAGCCAATGTCGAAGTTAATATTGATTATCCTGAGTATGATGCAGATACTGTCACAGCCAAGCAGATGACCAGTGTTTCCCAGGCAGTTATTGCTAAAATAGATAAATTGCTCAAAACGGCAAGTGAAGGAACGGCGTTACGTAACGGCTTAGCTACTGCAATCATTGGGCAACCTAATGTCGGGAAATCATCTTTGCTTAATTATCTGACTCAAAGTGATACGGCAATCGTGACAGATGTTGCCGGCACGACGCGTGACACATTAGAAGAATATGTCTCGGTTAAAGGCGTCCCCTTAAAATTAATTGATACTGCCGGCATCAGACATACTGATAATAAGGTAGAAAAAATTGGGGTTGAACGTTCCAAAAAAGCGCTGGCAAAAGCTGATTTGGTTCTACTCTTGTTTGATTCAAGTAAGGAATTAACTCAAGAAGACTATGCCTTAATTGATGCTACTAGTGGGAAAAAGCGAATTGCCATTTTGAACAAAACGGATTTGGGGCAAAAAGTTTCTGCTGCTCAGGTTAAACAGCTGACTGAAAGTCCAGTAATCGCCATTTCAATTTTAAAGGAGCAAAATCTTACTCAGTTAGAAGATGCAATTAAGGAACTGTTTTTCCAGGGTATTGAGAATTCTAACGATCAAGTAATGGTAACCAACCAGAGACAAGTAGGACTGCTGGAAAAGGCCAAAAAGCAGCTGCAAGATGTCGTTCAGGCGTTAAAAGACGAAGTACCTTTAGATATTGCCCAAATTGATTTCAACGGTGCTTGGGATACTTTGGGCCAGATTACAGGAGAAAGTAGTCCTGATGAATTAGTTAATGAATTATTTAGTCAATTTTGTTTAGGAAAATAGGTGGAAGTTAATGATTAAGAGTTATGACTCAAATGATTATGATGTCATTGTGGTTGGTGCTGGTCACGCTGGCAGTGAGGCAGCTTTAGCCAGTGCCAGAATGGGCCAAAAAACGCTGCTGTTAACGATTAGTCTTGATATGGTAGCATTTATGCCCTGCAATCCATCAGTAGGTGGCCCAGCAAAGGGTACGGTAGTGCGAGAAATTGATGCTTTAGGCGGCCAAATGGGTAAAAATATTGATGCAACCTATATTCAGATGCGCATGTTAAATACGGGCAAAGGCCCAGCTGTACGGGCCTTGCGTGCACAAGCTGATAAGTGGCAGTACCATGAGCAGATGAAAAAAGTGATTGAAGAAACGCCTAATTTGACTTTAAGGCAGGCGACAGTTGATGAACTGATTGTCGAAGATGGTGTCTGCAAAGGCCTAATTACTAATACTGGGGCTAAATATCACGCTAAAAGCGTTGTTTTAACCACTGGTACGTCAGCTCGCGGGCGCATTTTTATTGGTGAATTGAATTATTCATCTGGTCCTAACAATACTGTTCCAGCAATTAAATTATCAGAAAATCTGGAGAAATTAGGATTCAAACTGCGCCGTTTTAAAACGGGCACGCCTCCACGTGTTAACAGCAACACCATCGATTACTCTAAAACTGAGGAAGAACCTGGTGATAAAGTTCCGCGTCATTTTTCTTATGAAACTAAAGATGAAGATTACCTCAAAAATCAGGTTTCCTGCTGGATGACATATACTAATAAGAATACACATAAAATAATCAACCAAAACCTGACTCGGTCCCCAATGTTTTCAGGAGAAATTAAGGGAGTAGGACCACGTTATTGTCCCTCAATTGAAACCAAAGTAGTTCGTTTTGCGGACAAGCCGCGTCATCAGATTTTTCTAGAGCCAGAAGGTAAAAATACTAAAGAAGTTTATGTTGGTGACTTTTCAACCTCAATGCCGGAAGAAATTCAATTAAAAATGCTGCATTCGGTTGCCGGCCTTGAAAACGCGGAATTGATGCGCCCAGGCTACGCCATTGAATACGATGTAATCGATCCCTGGCAGTTAAAACATACCTTGGAAACTAAAAATATCAAAAATTTATTCACTGCGGGCCAAATGAATGGCACATCAGGCTATGAAGAAGCGGCAGGACAAGGTCTGATTGCCGGTATTAATGCCGCTTTGCGAGCTGCCGGTCAGCCGGGCTTTACCTTAGGCCGTGATGAAGCTTATATCGGTGTTTTAATCGATGATTTAGTAACTAAGGGGACAGAAGAGCCTTATCGTTTACTAACTTCACGTGCAGAGTACCGTTTGATTTTGCGTCATGACAATGCTGATTTGCGTTTGACGGATTACGGTTTTCAACTGGGCTTAATCTCTGAAGAGCGCTATTCCCAGTTTTTAGCAAAGAAAGAACAAATTGCGCAGGCTGCTAATGCTGTTAAAAAGATTACTGTTCACCCCACTAAAGAGGTACAAGACTACCTTGCAAGTATCGGAGAAGACAAGCTTAAAGCTGGTGTTAAAGCAGATGTTTTCTTAAGAAGGCCCAAAGTTAGGGTAGCGGATATCGAACGCTTGACGGGGATGTCTATTTCGAATGAACGTTATGTCAGAGAGCAGATTGAAATCAACGTTAAGTATGCTGGCTATATCAAAAAGGAGCAGCAGCAAATTAATAAATTACACCGCCAGGAAGCAAAGAAAATTCCTGCAGACATCGACTATAATGCAATTGATGGTTTAGCAACGGAAGCGCGCGAAAAGTTTGCGAAAATCAGACCTGAAACAATTGCCCAAGCCGAACGTATTTCGGGGGTTAATCCGGCAGACATGGCAATTTTGAGTGTTTATGTGCAAAATGGTCGCTATGTTAAAATTCATAAATAAATTTAGTAAAAACTTAAAAATTGTAAAAAATATTTTTCTTTAAATAATGCACACAAAAGAATACACAAATTTTGTGGTAATGATCAAGTAATCACAAATATGATTATTGTTATTATCTAAAAGTTATAAAGTAATTGCTTAACTTTGTGAAGATAATATTTTTACAAAGCGCTTACACCTTGTGCTAATCGTTAATTTTGGTCACTTGAAATTGTGAAATTATATGTTTTAATACAATATGTAAGTAAACATGTATTTAAGGAGATGCACTTTAAAATGGCAAAAATTAATGGCGCAAATGCCATGCTCCAAGTTTTATTGGACTGGCATATTGATCATATTTATGGTTTTCCAGGTGGCTCATTTGACTCAACAATGAATGCTATCCATGACTTTAAGGGTAAGATGAAGTATATTGAAGTTCGGCATGAAGAGGCCGGTGCTTTAGCAGCTTCAGCTGAATATAAATTAACTGGCAAGGTCGGTGTATGCTTTGGCTCAGCTGGCCCTGGTGCTGTTCACTTGATGAACGGTTTGTATGACGCAAAATACGACAAGGTTCCTATGGTTGCTATCGTAGCTAACGTTCCAACTGGTCGTCAGGATATGGATTTCTTCCAGGCTTTTGACGAAAAGCCTTGGTTTGATCCGGTTGCTGTTTGGGATCACCAAATTAAGCGCGCAGATCAAATCCCTTCAATGATGGATGAAGCAATCCGTCAAGCTTATGCTAAGAAGGGTCCAGCTGTCTTAATTCTTCCTAAGGATTTTGGCTGGGACAAGATTGATGACAATTTCCGTGTAAATTACAATGCATTGCAAGCAATTCCTAATTATGCAGCTCCAAGAAAAGACGAAGTTGAAGCAGCTGTTAAGGTTCTTGAAGAAGCAAAGAACCCAGTTGTTTACTTTGGTCTAGGTATGAAGGGTCACGGCGATGTCTTAGAAAAATTCGCTGAAAAATTCAAGACCCCATTGATGTCTTCAGTTATGGCTAAGGGTGTAGTTGAGGATAAATGCCCAGCTTACATGGGTTCAATTGGCCGTGTTGCTCCTAAGCCAAGTGATGATATTCAAACTCATGCAGATGCTGTTATCTGGGTAGGTAATGACTCACCATTCTCATTGTTCTTCTTTGACCCTAAGGCTAAAGTTGTACAAATTGATGTTGATTCAGAAAAATTAGGCAAGCGTCACGCTGTTGATGTTCCAATTTTGGCTGATGGTGCTAAGACTTTACAAGCAATTATTGACGCAGGTCAAGCTCGTGAAGAATCACCGCTTTATAAGGCTGCTATTGCAGACCGTCAAAACTGGGAAGAATGGGAGCACAGCTTTGATGATTCAGACGAAATGCCAATTCGCCGTGAGCCAATTTTTGACATCATCAACAAATACGCTGCTGATGATGCACAATTTGCTATTGATGTTGGTAACATCAACATTGACTTCCAACGTTTAGTAAACTTGCATGATGACCAAACTTGGGCAACTTCAGGTTTGTACGCAACTATGGGCTTTGGTTCACCAGCTGCACTTGCTGCTGCAACTGCTCACCCAGAACGCGAAGTTTGGAACCTGAGTGGTGATGGTGGTTTTGCCATGATGAGCCAAGAATTGTTGACTGAAGCTCGCTACAACATGCATATCTTAAACGTTGTCTTTACAAATGAAACTTTAGGTTACATTGAAGCTGAGCAAGTTGATGAATCACACCAACCATTATCAGGTGTTATTATGCCTAATAACGACTGGGCTAAGGTTGCTGAAGGTATGAACGTGAAGGGTGTAACTGTACGCACTAAGAAGGAATTCGAAGACGCAGTTAAAGAATTCAAACAAATGGATGGACCAATGTTAGTTGACATTAAGTTCACTCATGACATGCCTTACTCAACTGAATTGAATACTCTTGATGATCCAGAATTCGTTAAGAAGTATCAAGCTGAAGGTTTGAAACCATTTAGCTACTTTGCTGACAAGTACGGCTTGGTAGAAGATGCAGCTTCAGGTGCTTCAGAAGCTGAAGAAGAGGAGCCTGAGCCAGAACCAGAGCCTGATACAACTTCAGGTGCTTCAGCTCACTAATCACCGTATATATTGGTTTGAAAAAAGCGAAACTTTTGAAAGTTTCGCTTTTTTGCGGTCTTACAAGTATAATGATAGAGTATGAAACTTAAATGATGGAGGACTATAAATGCAACAGTTTGGGATTATAGGCTTATCTGTAATGGGTAAGAACCTTGCTTTGAATGTAAGAAATAATGGCTTTTCCGTTTCTGGTTTTTCTATTGATAAACCAGAAGTAGACGCTTTTGCTAAATATGAAGATGATAAGTTGAAGCCGACATATTCATGGGAAGAATTTGTTGATTCTTTGGAAAAACCACGTAAGATTTTAATCCAAATTGCGGCTGGTAAACCAGTTGATGAAACTTTACAAAAATTATTACCACTTTTGGATAAAGGCGATATTTTGCTTGACGGAGGTAATTCAAACTTTCACGACACTAACAGGCGCTATCATGAAATGGAAAAACATGGTATTCACTTTATTGGCATGGGCGTTTCAGGCGGTGAAGAAGGTGCTTTAAATGGTCCTGCATTGATGCCAGGTGGAGATGAAGATGCTTATAAGAAAGTAGCTCCGATTTTAGAAGCAATTGCAGCTAAAAATTCTGAAGGTCATCCATGCGTTAGTTTCATTGGGCCTGAAGGCAGTGGTCATTATGTCAAGATGGTACATAATGGGATTGAGTATGGTATCATGCAGGAATTTTCTGAAGTATATGATATCTTACGTAAAGTGGCTGGAAAAACAAATGATGAAATGTCAGCTATTTTTGCTAACTGGAACGAAGGGTTGGTTAAAGCTTACCTCAGTGAAATTACTGCTGAAGTTTTAAAGCAAAAGGACGATTTAACACCTGATCATGTAATTGATCATATCCTGAATATTGCTTCTTATAAAGGTACAGGAAATTGGATGCTGGAAGATGGCGTGCACTTAGGTGTTCCAATCAGTGTTATTGCAGAAGCTGTTATTAGCCGTTTCATGTCCAAGGCCACTACACGTGAAGGCAAGGAAATAAAGTGGAACGGTGAAGTTCCACAGGACTTAGTTGATAATTTGGGTAAAGCATTGCAATTAAGCCAAGCTGTTGCTTATGCTCAAGGCTTCCAGCAATTAAAAATGGCTGCAGATGCATATAACTGGGACTTGCGTTATCCGGCTATTGCTCAATCATGGGAAGCCGGCTGTATCATTCGTTCATCAATGCTAAAAGATATTGAAAAAGCATTTGCTGAAGGTAAAAAACTCGACAACATGTTCCAGGACCCTTATTTCAAGGATTTGATGAATAAAAACATTCCTGCACTCCGCGCTGTGATTGAACTTGCTACTGAAGCTGGTATTCCTACTCCAACATTGAGTGCCTCACTAAATTACTTGGAATCAATATTTAACCCAAGTCTACCAGCAAACTTGATTCAGGGTCAACGTGATTACTTTGGAGCTCATACTTACTTTAGAAATGATCGTGAAGGCGTTTATCATACTGAGTGGTATGAAGAAAAATAAATTGTTACACGTGTAACTACTAAAACCAGTTAAGTCTTAGCTTTAACTGGTTTTTTGCTAATGTTAAATCATATTAAAAAACGGAGGTAATATGAAAGATAAAAAAGAACAAATAAAACTTTTACTGGAAGCTATGATAGTTGGACTGTTCAGTGGCTTTGTAGTAGGCTTCTTTCGTTTTGGCATAGGAAAGATGACGGAGCTGTGGCTTAACTTGTTTCACGTGGCACATCAGAATGCATTATGGTTCATCCCAATTATATTTGGCCTTATTTTAGTTGGATTAATCGCAGGTTATTTTGTTAAGCAATATCCTCACGTTGGTGGATCAGGCATTCCTGAAGTTAAATTACAACTTGCAGGAAATTTAACTTTAAAGTGGTGGCCCACATTATGGCGTAAAGTCATTGGGGGTATTTTAGTGATTAGTACAGGCCTATTTTTAGGTCCTGAGGGGCCTTCTTTGCAAATAGGCTCAACTATCGGTCAAGGTGTTGGCGAGGGCACTAAGGAGTCAAAAACAAACTCTAGGGTGTTGTTAGCGACAGGAGCAGCTAGTGGATTAGCTGCAGCTTTTGGAGCACCATTAAGTGGTGCGTTATTTGTACTTGAAGAAGTTTTTCATAATTTCTCTCCCCGCGTTTGGCTAAATGCACTTGCAGGTGCTTTAGTGTCAGATTTTGTTGTTTCAAATATTTTTGGCCAAAAACCGTCTTTGTCTCTTGTTTATCGCCATAGTTTTCCAGTAAAACTATATGGCTATTTGTTACTTTTAGGCTTAATTTTAGGTTTACTAGGTCACCTTTATAAAGTTGGTTTATTTAAAGGAAAAAAGTTATATGCTAAAATTACTTTCTTACCTAGTTGGCTATATGGATTAATACCTCTTATTTTATTGATACCAATTGCTTATTTTTGGCCCTTAATTACTGGTCCGGGAAATAGATTGATTTTAGCATTACCACAAATTATTAGACAAAGTAGCTGGAAAATAGTTGGTATGTTACTATTTTTCTTTATTGTGAGAATTATTTTTTCTATTATTTCTTATGATTCGGGCTTGCCTAGTGGTATTTTCTTGCCAATATTGACAATGGGTGCTGTAATCGGGGCAAGCTACGGCCTTATTTTGGTTCAATTACATTTATTGCCTGCAAAATTGGTAATTAACTTGATTATTTTTGCAATGGCCGGGTTCTTTGCTGCTGTAATTAGAGCTCCATTTACAGCTATTATCTTAATTACGGAAATGGTGGGGTCGCTGCTGCATTTAATGCCTTTGGCTGTGGTAGCTTTCATTGCGCTTTTGGTTGATATGCTCCTGAATGGTGACCCAATTTATGGTACCTTAGCTCGTGCGATGTCATCGAAAAGTAAAAATGATGTTCCTATTATATCTGGTAAAACTGATCAACTGACTGTGCCGATTTATGAGGATAGCCGTCTAGCAGGTAAAGAAATTATGCAGGTGAAATGGCCTAAACATACATTGGTTAAGGCAATATATCGTGATGGTCAATATGTAGTTCCCAATGGCCAGTCTATAATTAAAGCCGGTGATTCTCTGGTTTTAACTCTTGATGCAGGTCAGCGCGGACATGTTTTTAGTCAGATAAAACGAATGCAAAAAGTAGAATATGATGGCTAAAGGGTGTAAAGAAAATTATTAGATAAATTTCCATTTTTATAACAATTTTAAAAACTAATAAATCTACGTTTTTAAACATGATCTATTAGCTTTTTTATTATATCAAATTTTATTTTTTTAGATATTTAGGTGAAGTTTCTGGTGCCCAGATTAAACAAATAACAAAAGCAACAAAGAGAACGCAAGCACAAACAAGCATTGCTAAGTTGGGTCCACCAAGTTCTGTTAGAATTGGCAATAAAAATGTACCGGCAGCAGCGCCAATGCGACTGATTGTAATGCAAGTTCCCACGCCGCTTGCTTGAACTTTGGTGTCAAATAATTCGGTAGGATAAGGATAGTCAAGTACCAGACCTGAAGATAAAATGACTGCAAAAATTGAAAAGATAACTATTTTAATTAAAGAAGAAACATGAGGCATTAATGCTAGAATTCCTATTAATAGTGCGGATAATAGAAAATTACTGATTAAAAACAAACGGCGACTGAGATGATTAAAAAGATAAATGCCTAAAAATATTCCAACTAGCATGCTGACATTGTATAAATCTCCTGAAACATTGGGATTACTAATGTCCATGCCTTGCAAAAGAATTGGTAAAAAAATACTGATTCCAAAAAATGCAAAGGTTTGGCAGGCGTAAAAACTTCCTCCCACTAATGTACTGCGTAAGTATTTTTTACTAAAAAGAACTGTCCATGAAGTTTGCCCAGCCTTTTTAGGACGCTTAAAGTGACGTGAGATGCCCCATTTATGGCCTAGTATTCTACCAATAAGCATGTTAGCAGCTTTAATTTTACCTTTGCTGGCAAGCCATCCGGGTGAAGGTGGCAATGGAAATAGGCTGCGAAAGAGTGCAGTAATCAGTGCTGGAATAGCACCTGTTGCTAAAATGATCTGCCAAGTATGACTACCATAGCCTACCAAATATGTACCTGTTAAGTATGAGGCAATGAAACCTAAAACCCAGTAGATTAACAAATGACTCTGCCTTTTACTGTCTTCGCCTTTAGGCAGCCATTCAGTCAATAGAGCATTTCCAGCGGTATAATCAATCGCCATCATTAGTCCAATGCCGATCCTGATTAGAAAGGTTAAAGAAAGACTGGTTGTCAGAGGATGAAAAAGAGAAAGAATGGCTAAAACGTACATATTGCTCATCAATAATTGACTGCGACCAATTTTATCGGATAAGCGACCAATCAGAGCACTGCTGGATAAGCCTAACAACCCACCGGCTCCAATTAATCCAGTCCATATGTTACTAATTTGAATGTATTTGGCAGCACTGTTCATAGCTACGCCGGTAATTCCTAGTGAAAAGCCACAAGTAAATTGCCCTAAAGCAATTGCAGTCATTACACGTAAATGAACTTTTGAAAGAGGTGCCTTTTTATAATCTTTTTTAATTGTTTTTGTCTTTTTTTCTTTCATGATAATAGACTAAATACGAGCTACTTAATCTACTTTACAACTTCCCCTTCATTGAATGAATTAACTGCTACATAACATAACAAATTTTGACGATTCGTGCAAAAATAACCTAAAATGAATCAAAAGCAAAAGTTCATTTTTTAAAAATTAAAATGAATATAACTAAAATTAAGGCTGCAAGGAGCCAAATACTAAAATTTACCACTGCTTTTGCAGCATTTTTATTATCAAGGTTAGTGTGATTAATCAAATATTCGCAGGCAAATATCAAAAAGCTGAATGCGACCAGCCACAAAATGGCACAGAGTCTTCCAGCAATTGAATAAGGGAAAAAGCCAGAATTAAGACTGGTTAGTAAAGCAACAACAAAGAACGTAATAGTGCCAATATAGCGGCTGAACCATTTCTCTTTAGTGTTGGACATGATAATTTACCTTCTTTCATGAATAAAATGTAAATATTTTTATGAATTATAATAGCAAATAAATAAAAAATAAAGTGTAATTTATCAATTAAGCATAAACAAAAAGGCCACTTCTAAAAGTGGCCTTTGTAATTAGACAGATATTCTTACATATTTGTGATCAGGAAAAAGAGGACAAATACGACTAATAGAACATACATCATTGGTGAAACTTTCTTGGCCTGTTTAGAAGCGATCATAGTAATCGGGTAAGCAATCATGCCTAAAGCTAAACCATCTGAAATGCTATAAGTTAATGGCATACCAACTACCGTTAAAAACGCTGGAAAAGCAATTTCAAACTTATCCCAGTTAATTTTCTTCAGGTTGCCTGCCATGAGCACCCCAACAATAATTAATGCTGGAGCAGTAACTGTAGTAGGGATAACTGCTAAAAGTGGACTAAAAATCATTGAAATCAAGAAAAAGATTCCTACAAAGATTGCAGTTAAACCTGTGCGACCACCCATAGCGATACCGGCACTTGATTCAACAGAAGTTCCAAGTGGAGCAGTTCCTAAGACAGCTCCTTCGACCATTGCCAGCGAATCGGAAATAAAGGCTTTTCCAATACGGGGAATTTTACCATTTTCATCAACCATACCAGCTTGTTCAGTCATGCCAATCAGAGTACCCGCAGTATCGAAAAATGTAACTAATAAAAACGTCAAAACCACCATAAATAACTGAGGGGTATTAATGTCTTTTAAATGAAAAACGGCTTGACCAAAAGTAGGTGCAATACTTGGCGCACTGGCTATAATACCTTTGGGAACCGCAACTTGACCAATAATAACTCCGAATACAGCAGTTACTACCATGCCGATAAAAATTGATCCGGGGATATTCATTGCCATTAAAATTACTGTTAGTGTTAAACCGAAGAGGGTAATCCAAACGGCTGGTGAATTAAATTTGCCCAGAGTAACTAAATTTGAGTCACTATTAACAATTAATTTGCCGTTTTGCAGGCCAATAAATGCGATAAATAAGCCAATTCCAGCTGAAATAGCATATTTCAAATCTTGTGGAATAGCATCAACTACTATTTCACGAAGTTTCAAAACTGTTATCAAAATAAACAAGATAGACGCTACTAAAACAGCAGCTAAGGCAGTTTGCCAGTTAATGTGCATTCCGCCACAAACGTTGTAAGCAAAAAATGCAGCACTGCCAAGTGTGGGAGCCAAGGCTACAGGATAGTTAGCAACCAGACCCATAATAAAACAGCCTATTGCAATTGAAATTGCAGTAACTGTAAATGCCGCTCCCTTATTAATACCTGCTGCGTGTAAGATGTTAGGGTTAACAAAAAGGATGTAGGAGAGACTGACAAACGTGGTTAATGCAGCTATTAACTCGCGCTTAACAGTGGTATGAGCATCGTTTAAATGAAAGACTTTATCTAATGTCGTCATTTTTCCTCCAAAAATATTAAAATTATAAAGAACTAATATAACTAGTATATAACTTATTAAGCCTAGAAATCCATCTTATTCAAAATTATTTCCCGGGTAATAAAAAAAGCAAATCTGGATAGATTTGCTTTAACAGCTTACCACATACCAATTAGTTTCATCCAGGCTAATCCGATTATGCCATAAACTAAGATATAGAAGATACCGAATATAAAACTTAATTTCCACCATTCATCTTGTTTGACATAGCCAGAAGAAGCCAAAACAGAAGCGGCAGGGCTAGAATAATGAGTTGTGGAACCCATGATTGCTGAAAATAATGCTAAAAACTGGGCTGCTAGTAATTTAGGTGCTCCAGCTGAAATAGCTACAGTTAAAAGTGGCAGGTACATTGCTGAATTATGAGCTGTGGCACTTGCAAACAAGTAATGAGTGTAGAATAAAACAAGTGCTAAAACTACTAGAACTAATAGCCAGTTGAGACCCTTCATTGCGCTGGAAATACTAGTTGATATCCAACCTATTAAACCGAATTGAGTTAGTTTTTCAGCCATGAATACTAAAATAGATAACCAGATCAGAATGTTCCAAGCTCCGGTTTCACTTAGCAAGTCTTTTGGTGCTAATACACCTGTGAGTAGTAAAAGTGAAACAGAAATAAATGCAATTAATGTAGCATCTATTCCTAGAGTACTGGAAAGCATCCAGAGTACTAAAGTAATTGCAAAAATAACTGCCATTAATTTTTCAGACAAAGTAAGTTTACCCATTTTTGCCAGTTCACCATCAGCCCACTCCTTAGCGTTAGGAGTTTCCTTGATTTCTGGTGGGTAAAGTTTATAAACAAAATATGGTACAACAATTAAACAAATTGCTGCAGGAACAATGCTGGCCATTAGCCATGGCATCCAGCTAAGAGTTACACCTGCTTTACCAGCAAGTGCAACAGCAATTAAGTTAGGTGCGCAAGCAGTCATAAATAATGACGAAGTAATAATGTTAACTTGAAATTCTGTAAAAGTTAGATATGCTCCCATCTTTTTACGCGATGGGTCATTGGGCTTAGAGTCAAATGTATTTGCTAATGATTGAATTAATGGATATACCACGCCACCTGCTCTCGCACCATTTGAAGGAGTTGCAGGAGAAACTATTAAGTCAATAGCACCAATAGCATAGCCTAAGCCTAAGGATTTATGACCAAACCATTTAACAAAATATAAAGCAATTCTTTGACCTAAGCCGGTTTTTACAATACCACGTGAAATCATAAAGGCCATAACGATTAGCCAAGCAGATGAATTGGAGAATGCGTCAATGGCACCTTTTGCAACGACTTTTCCGTTAACAACTTTGTCGGCAAGGGGTGCAAGCCCGAGGCAAATAGTGAGAGTAAATCCTATTAAAGTAACACCGCTAATAGCTATAGGTAACGTAATACAACCAATGATAGTTCCAATAAATATTGCCAGCATATGCCAAGCTTGGACTGATACTCCGGCAGGACGAATTGGGGTCGTAAACCAGAAAATAAGACCAAACAACAGTGGCAATATAAATTTTTTATAATCTATCGTCTTCATAAAAGACTCCCTTCTAAATAAAAAAGCAAATATATTAGGCGGATAAACACCCCTATATTTGCTTAGTTTAACATATTATTCGTTTAAAACAATCAGTAAGTTTAAAAATTTAATACCCATAAGAATACGATGAATACGAAGAAAAGTATCCACATCATTGGTGTAACTTCTTTTATTCTCTTAGCAGCAACCATACATATAGGATATGTTATTAAACCTAGAGCTAAACCATCTGAAATTGAATAGGTTAAAGGCATACCGATTAAAATTAAGAAGGCAGGAACGGCAATTTCCATTTTATCCCACTGAATATGAGCTGTATTTTGAGCCATCAAAACCCCGACTATAATTAATGCTGGAGCGGTGACGTGAGTAGTAAATAGTCCTAAGAGGGGACTGAATATCATTGAAATTAAAAAGAAAATTGCTACAAAGACAGCTGTTAAACCTGTTCTGCCGCCAACAGCAATACCGGCACTAGATTCGACAAATGCACCTACAGGTGAAGTTCCTAATACTGAACCAACCATCATGGCAGTGGAATCTGAAGCAAGTGCTTTACCTACCCGGGGCATCTTATTGTCTTTCATAAAGCCGGCTTGTTGGGCTAAGCCAATTAAAGTACCTGCAGTATCAAAGAATGTTACTAAAAGAAAAGTAAGGACAACAACCCACATTTGTAAAGTATTGATGTCTTTAACATGAAAAATTGCTTGACCAAATGATGGAGCGATACTTGGTGCAACAGAAATTATTTTAGTTGGTAAAGAAATTTGCCCTGTGATTACACCAAAAATGGCTGCTAAAACCATTCCAATAAAGATAGCACCTGGTACATTTAAGATCATTAAAATAACGGTAACAATTAAGCCAAAGATAGTAATCCAAACAGCTGGATCATGAAGTGATCCTAAACCAACTAAAGTTGATTTATTTGCTACGATTAAGCCACCATCTTGCATTCCCAAGAAAGCGATGAACAAACCAATTCCGGAAGAAATGGCAAATTTTAGATCGGAAGGAATGGCGTTAATTATCATCTCTCGCAGCTTAAACATAGTAATTAAAATAAAGATGATAGATGCTACGAAAACAGCAGCTAAGGCTGTTTCCCATGAAACATGCATGCCTATGCAAACTGTATAAGCAAAAAACGCATTGATGCCCAGGGCAGGAGCTTCTCCAATAGGGTAATTGGCAACAATTCCCATAATTGCGGTACCCAGAGCACTAGCTAAGGCAGTTGCTGTGAAGACTGCTCCTTTGTTCATGCCACTGGCTCCCAGAACACTAGGATTAACAAATAAAATATATGACATACTGATAAAAGTTGTTAATCCAGCTAGAAATTCAATTTTTACATTAGTTTTATACTTATCGAGTTGAAAATAACTCTTTATAAAGTTCATCTAACCTCTCCCAAAATTATTGTTCGCGTTTTATATCAAAATTAACGCCTATAATAGTTTATCATTCATTTAAAATAATGTAAACACGAATTATATTAGCAAGAAAGCAATAAAAATAGCTATAATTTTTAACTAAGTACATTCGGCTAAGAATTGACCAACTAATGCTTTAATCGGTAAAATGAACATAGGTCAGTAGTAGATTATGCATACTGTTAGGAGAAAAAATGGGAATACTAATTTTTTCGGATATAGATGGCACATTAATTAACTCAAAGCAAGAAGTAACACCGAATACTAAACTTGCTATTCGTAAACAAATTATTAAAGGCAATGTGTTTGTACCAGTTTCTGCACGTATGCCTAAGGCAATTATGTCTGTTGTGGGAGAAATTACCAAATCATGTCCAATGGTAGCCTATAATGGTGCTTTGGTTTTAGATGAAATGGGTCATATCCTTGATTCTCATTTTATGTCTTCTTCAAAAGCTGCCAAAATATGTTCTTATATCGAAGGTAAAAATAATGGCGTTGTGTGGAATGTCTATAGTGACGACAACTGGTATTATTTCCCAGGTAATAATAATGGTTTGGTTGAAAATGAGGAGAAAATTGTTAAATTTAAAGCTCAACCTAGTTCGATTACTGAAATAGCGCAACTCAAAAATGTACATAAAATTTTGCTCATGGGAACGCCAAGCTTATTAGATGCTACTCAAAAAGAATTAAGGCGGCTCTATCCAGAACTCTATATAGTGAAATCTGCCGCAAATTTATTGGAGGTCGTTGTTAAACGAGTTTCTAAAGGTCAAGGGGTAAAAGTAATAGCCCAGGCTTTTGGCATGGAACTGAAAGACTGCTGGGCTTTTGGGGATAATTATAATGATGAGAAAATGCTTCAATCAGTAGGTCATCCTGTAATAATGGGAAATGCACCAGAAGACTTGAAAAAGAAATTTAGAACTACTTTAGATAACAACCACGATGGAATAGCTGCGGTACTTGATAGTTTAAATTAATCCTTTTTCGTTTGAAGCAAAGGAGATTCGGCTTTGTTGCCAAACCATTTGTGGTTAATCTTTGCTAAGGTACCATTTTTTGCCAGCTTTTCTAAGGCGTAATTAATTTTCTTGTGCAAGGTTAAGTCGCTTTTTCTCATACCTACACCAAATTCTTCTTTTGGAAAAGGACTTTTGATCTCAGTAAAGTTTTCAGGATGTTTTTGCCGCGAAATGTAATAATTTGCATAGGTGCTATCAATTAATAATCCTTGGATACGGCCTGCATTTAGGTCTATAAATGCATTAGTGAAGGAATCATAGAGAATCGGGTCTTGATTTTTAATATGATTTTTAAAAACTTTTGGATATTTCATTACGTCATTATAGCCGGAAGAGCCGGTTTGAACGCCCAAAGTCTTATTTTTCATTGCGGCAATGGTATTAATTTTGTTCTTTTTAAGACTTACTAATACTTGAGAAGTATATAGGTAAGTCTTACTAAAACTTACCTTAGTTTCACGCTCGGGATTTTTGCTAAAACCATTCCATATAAGGTCAATTGTGCCGTTTTTTAATTCAGTAGTATTCATGGACCAGTCAATTGTTTGAAAACTAACGTTAATACCGTATTGTTTAAATACAGCATTGGCAAGATCAACGTCGTAACCAATTAACTGACCATTTTTTTGCCTAAAGTCCATGGGCACAAAAGTATCATCTACACCAACTGTAACATAGCCTCGTTGCTTGATATGAGACCAGTTGTCAACTACGTTAGCTTTTCTATTAACTGATATGCCACTACAGGCAGAAAAAAATAAAGTACAGATGAGCGTTATTATGAGGATTAAGAGGCGCTTAGTTTTCACTTATATTACCTTCTTATCATCTAATGCTTTTACTTTGAATACCTGATCGGCCACTTGGCGAGCAAATTCCATGTCATGGGTAACAATAATTTGCGTCATGTTGTTATTGTTTTTAAGTTTTAAAATTATTTCTCCGACTTTTGTTCTTAAAGCAGGATCTAAAGCGGAAGTGGGTTCGTCATAACATAAAATATGGGGTTCCATTGCTAGCGCACGTACAATAGCTACTCTTTGTTGCTGACCTCCAGAGAGCTGATAGGGATAGAGCTGTTCTTTACCTGTTAAATCTAGTTGTTCAAGCAATTTTCGCGCACGGGCTTGTGCTTGATCTGCACTTTCTTTTAAAACTAGTGTTGGTGCCAGGGTAATATTTTCGATTACAGTTAAATTGGGAAAAAGCTCATAGCTTTGAAAAACGACTCCGATAATATGACTTTTACTATCAGGAGCGGCCGGATCAAACTTTTGCCCATCCCACAAAAAGTCACCGGAATCAATTTTTTCTAAACCGCTTAAACAGCGCAACAAAGTAGTTTTTCCCGCTCCAGATGGTCCTACAATGGCTAAAATTTGCCTGTCAGGAATAGTTAAGTTTAACTTGTTTAAAATCGTACGAGAGCCAAATTTTTTAGTAATGTTTTTAAGTTCTAGCATAGTATTTCCCCTAATTTACTTCCACTTTGCAAAATTGTGTTCAATTTTTTTCAGCAAAAATGATGCGATACCTGTCATTAATAGATATATTATACCGACTATCACTAAAGGAATTAGTGTTACATCTCTTGCTGTAGCAACATTGCCAGCACGTAAGAGTTCACCCAAACCAATTACATAGACTAAAGAAGTATCTTTAACTAAGTTGATCACTTCATTGCCAATTGAAGGTATAACTATTTTGCTGACCTGAGGAATAATAATATGGCTCAATGTTTGCCAGTAATTTAGTCTTAAAACGCGAGCACTTTCGTATTGACCTACAGGGATTGACTGAAAGCCACCACGGAATATCTCGGCAAAATAGGCTGTATAGTTTAAAATAAAGGCAAAAAGTGCTGCATCGTAGCGCTCAAAAATGATGCCGACTATCGGTAAACCATAGAAAATAAAAATTAATTGTAGCAGAAGAGGAGTACCCCGCATAATCCAAATGTAAAATTTTAAGATTAATCTTAAGGGCTTAAAATGCGAAAGCAAGCCTAGGCTGACTATAATTCCCAAGGGAATAGAAACAATTAAAGTCCAAAAGAATAAAATTAATGTCATCTTTGCACCTGAAATTAAAGAGGGCATAATTGAAAGGATATAGTTCATTTTTTCTCCTTTTTACTGAATTTATTTTGATTAGAGAGGCTAATATGGCAACTCTTTTGATACTAGCTAAATTATATAAATTGATTAAAAAAATATGTGAAAAAATATATGTTTTAATCATAACATAGTTTTCGAAATTTTATTTAATCAATATGGAAATTTGTAACTTGCTGATAGTTAATTTTGATAAACATGACATGAAAAGAGCCACTAGCTGTAGCTAATGGCTCTTTAAAATGGTTTATGGTTGCTCAATTTGAATATCTGTTGGTTTATCCCAAGAGTTAGGTAATTTACCCATTTCTTTTAGCTTGGCAACGATTTGATCAAGTACAACTTCTCTAGCATGGTCATCAGTCATGAAGTCTAGCTTGTCACCATCAATTTCCATTTTAGGAGAATAATCGTATTTTTCATACCAGGGTTTGTAGTAACGCAAAAGTCTCTTATAATAATCTTCCAGCGTCGCGTCGTAGCTCAGCTGTTCATAAGGACGTCCTCGTTTTTGGATCCTTTTAATCATAGTATCGTATGAAACATTAATGTGAACCAGCAGATCTGGATTTTTCTTTGGCATGTGCTTAAGTTCACCCATCATGTTGTTGAGAAGTTCGTAATATGTATCTACTTCTTCTTTGGTGGCCCGACCAATGTCGGCGTTCATTTGGAAGAAAAGGGCATCTTCATAAATTGAACGATCAAGAACGTTATTATCATCAGTTAATGCATCCTTGATACTACGAAAACGAGTGTTTAGGAAAAATACCTGAAGTAAGAATGCGTATTTTTTAGGATCAGCATAAAAAAGTGGCAATACAGGATTGTTATCGACACTTTCATAAAAAGGTTTAGTTCCTAAATATTTAGCTAAAATACTGGTTAAACTGGATTTACCGGCTCCAATTGGCCCGCTTAAAACAATAACTGTCATCACGTTCCTTCTCTATTCTAAATTGCCTATAGCGTGCAATTTGTCATCAATCTGATTTAAAACTTCTTTTTTGGCATCTTCATCGCAGATAAAATCGTACTTATCTCCATCAATTTTAATTTTAGGAGAGGCATCGTATTTCTCATACCATGGTTCATAATACTTAATTAACCGTGCGTAGTAGTCTTTTAAACTGGGATCTGTGCTAATTTGTTCAAATGAACGTCCACGTTTTTTTATGCGCTTAAGCATAGTGTCTAGAGAAACGTGAATGTAAATTAGTAAATCTGGCTTTTTGCTGGGATTACCTGGGGTATCTTCCATCATATTTTCGAGTAGACTATCATATATCTTAAACTCAGTTGGATCAGCCACTTTACTATCGGCGTTCATTTTGAAAAAGAGTGCGTCTTCATAAATCGAACGGTCTGAAACACTGTTTTTCTCTCGGATTGCCTGGTTGATTTGTGCTAAACGATGGTTAAGCAGATAGATATTAAGCAAAAAAGTATAGCGTTTCATGTCTTGGTAATATAAAGGAAGAACAGGATTATTATCAACTCCCTCATAAAAGGCTTGTGTACCTAAGTGCTCAGCTAAAATACTAGTTAAACTGGATTTACCGGCTCCAATTGGCCCACTTAAAACAATAACTTGGATCACGTTCTTTCATAAATACAATATATAGATTCTTATTTAGTTTAATACGAGATATAGTGGTAGACAAGGAAAAAGTAAATTTAAATTGTGTCTTAAAAGTCAAGTGATTTTGTATAATACAGAAGTAAAAAGTTGTAGATATTGTCAAAATTGAAAATTTGAACTTATGATTTTAAACTGTGTTACACGTGAAACTAAAATAAATCCTCAAAATTAAACTAATAGTTATTAACTTGCAATAGAGTTAGAGCATGATGGAAATATTTATTCTATAGCAAGCCGTACAGCTGGCATTTAGCTTTTTTATTGTTAAAGCAAACGAAGCTGAAAGCAGTTGCACTATTTATATACTGTTGCGAAGAAATGATTCTAAATATAAAAATTAAAAATAGATTGCTTTTATATTATAAAAGCCATAAAATGATAAATAAATTATAAAGGTAGTAGAAAATACTTCAAATAAAAAGGGCAAATTAGTATGTTTCATGCCGTAATTGGTACTTAGGGGATTTTTAGAAGGAATGCTAAAGCCCACAATAATTAAATTATTTGAGAGCCTGCAGCTTTGAAATAGGTCAAAGATTAATGTTCTTTGCAAACTGTTTCTCTCAGGAAGATATGTCATTTTAGTATTAGCTCTAAAAATAGATGTTTTGACAGGAAGTAAATCATGGACGATACTATAACAAAATTTTCGCTTTGGACCTACATTAAATGTAATTCAGGCATGTATGTGATTCTGGCTATTTTCTATTTTGGCCGGAATTTGGCACAAACTGCTGCCAGCATTTTTAAAGGTAATGCACTTACTGCTTTGACTCAGCATAACCTAAACGGCTTTATGATTGATACAGGTTTAAACTTGCTTAGCTGGGGCTTTTTTCTGATTTTCTTTTTTTGTAGTTCACGATATTCTGCTGTAATCATCAAAGCTGTCGATAATTCCATTAGGAACGCATTGGCCCATATAATTGGTCGCCAAGAGTATGAAGACTTCAACAAGCACACGGAAGCTGACTATGTTTCCTGGTTTACTAACGATATTAACCAAATTAATCAAGATGGCTTTTTCAGTTTAGAGCAAACATTTAGCAGTGCACTCTTGGGCATTATTGCCAGTGTCATCCTGTTTTCTTACCATCCACTCTTATTTGTAACCACTTTGGTTTTTGCTGTTGTTATGATTTTATTTCCCCGTCTTTTTAAGAAAAAGTTGGAACAACTGTCGCAAAAACAAAGCAGGCAAAATGAAGTATTAACGTCAAAAATAACTGATGTTCTTGAGGGTTTTGTCAATCTGCTCACACTTGGTCAGCAAAAATTGCTCAATAAAATAGTTCTTGCGGCATCAGATAAGACTGGACAGGCTCGGGTTAATTACATTACGGAAATGTCCTTTTCTAATGCACTGATTAACCTGATTAGTGTATCTGCTCAAACTATTTTAACTGTTGAATCCGGATACCTGGCCTTTCATAACCAGATTCCAATTGGAGCTATTTTAATTGTTGGTTCAATGTCCGGGAATGTTTTTGGCAGCTTGACAGAAATCAGTATTGATCTAACTTCAATTCGGGCAGTTCAACCTATTTTTGACAAATATAATAAATTAGCTAATACGCAGGAAAAAACAGGGGATAAGAATGTTGCTCCTTTGACTCAGCAAATTGCATTTAGTGACCTTTCGTTCAGCTATCCTAATAGTGACAGACCTATTTTAATGAATGTTGCCGGCAGCATTAAGCGAGGGGAACGAGTGGCCATTGTTGGTCCGTCTGGTTGTGGCAAATCAACCCTTGTAAAATTAATTGGTGGTTTGTTAACAGGTTACCAAGGTTCGCTGACTTGGGATAATGATGAATACAGCGAACTTAATTTTAGTTCGCTGCACAAGCAGATTGCTTACATTGACCAGTCTGCCTATATTTTTGACGGCAGCCTGCGTTATAACATCACTTTAGATCGGGAGACAACTGACAAAGAAGTTAATGCTGCAATTACGCGTGCCGGTCTCGAAGAGTTTGTTGCTGACAGTGCCAACGGTCTTGACACTGTTTTAAAACATGCTGGTAATAATATTTCAGGTGGTCAAAAGCAACGAATTGCGCTTGCACGGCAATTGCTGGGTAATCCGCAGGTTATTTTGGCCGATGAAATTACTTCCGCAATTGATGAAAAAGATGGCCAGAAAATTGAACAAAGTCTGCTTGATTTGGGCAAGGTCACTTTAGTCTATATTTCCCATCACTTGCGACCTGAAATTAAAAAGCAGTTTGATCAAGTAATCGAATTGGGATGATAGAATAATACTTCTTTTATCAACCAATTAAATAAGTTGTGAAACTCTAGTCTTTTAAATTATGAGCATAGTGTTTTATGCAGATACTCTTAAATGCAAATGCAGCTACTACCTAATATTCTGCAGAAATAAGCGGCAAAATTGATGGCTTCTTAGGAGATATAATGTTTCCACGCACCGCCTTTTAAATGGAATGATAAAAATGAATGATGAACAATTTTTTAAATTAAGAAAGATACTAGATCTTTTTAAAAATCAAGCTCCGACAGCTATTATTGAAGAGAATATAAATAGTGTTGAAAATTTTAAAACAGAATCTGTTGATGAGTATAATAGAGCAAAAAGTTATCTTGGCGAAAATAATAGTTCGTTTAAATCTTTTCATGTAAGTGTGAATTCCGCAAAAGATTTCTTGCGTTTATTGAATTTGCTAGGTGCAATACATGCAAATTTTAATATACGTTCAAAGCCTTTTATAATAGAAGAAAACAGTGAGTCGCTAAAAAAAGAGAACGACTACTATAACAATTGGATGGAGTGTTTTTCAAACTATGAATTTATGATAGTTAATTTCGATGAAACTGCTTTAGACCAGGATCAATATTACGATTAATTTCATTAATTCATAAAAGGCAGTAGAGTTATGAAATGACCCCCAAATTTAGGACAAATTTGGAGGCTATTTTTATGACTAAATTATCTAAACAAGATAAAATTGAAATCTATCATCTTTGGTATGATTATCAAATTAGTTCTACTGAAATAAGTCAGCTTTATCGGGTTGGTAGGTCTAATATTGATTATATTTGTTGGCTTTGATTGACCATCACGGTCTAGCTATTTTAGACCAGCCTTTTGCTACTTCATACAAGTAATTTTAAGGAGCAAGCTTTCAAGGTATGATCAAACCTGACCTGATTAAGCGCAGCTTCAGTGGGTTTTATCCCAATCACAAATATGACAGAGTTCAAGCAAAGACCATGGCATTAGTCAATCACTGTCACGCAAGGGCAATTGGCTTGATGATGGTTTAATGGCAGGCTACTTCGGGATACTCAAACAAGAAGTGTTTTATGGATTTGCAGAGCAGTTTAAGAATCTCACTGAACTGGAAGATGCGATTAGAGACTACATTGAGTATTAAATCAGCAAAGAATCAAAATCAAACTAAAAGGACTAACTCCGATTGAATATCGGCAGTTAGTCCTTCGCTAACAACTAATAAAGTACCCTAATTTTAGGGTTCACATCATTAACATCAAAAGTGGTCTAGTCTTTTAAATTAAGCGATTACTGTTGTTTAGGAATAAGGCAATCTTTGCTATAATTAAATTTGAATTGATGGCAAATTGTTTTGAGGGCGGTTGGCTGTTTCACTTGAAGGGAGAGGGTGCTTATGGCACGAAATCTTTTAGGAAGGTGTGCAGTCGGTGAGTGTGTACCATGCGCTAGAATTAGCACTGGCCTTTGCCTCGTTTATTATTGTCTTGTTGACCTATATCGACAAGCACAGGTAAACAAAAAGACCGTCCCAACAATAACTTTGGCCAGTTATGGGATTGGTCTTTTTGATTAAAAACGTAATTGAGTCAACCGCCTTTAAAGCGGCTGCTTGAAATTCAGAGAAGAAGTCTTGTTTTTACAAGGCTTCTTTTCTCTATAGCATTATTTTAGCATGATTAAACTAATCTTGCACAAGAATTTGATTAAGTTATCTGAGATATCCCTAATTTTTCTCTATACGATTTGAATGCTATCCGAAGTTAACAACTAATAAAGCGTCCTAATTTTATGGTTAACACCAAAATTATGCTTTACCTTCTTTTTTTCATAAGTTCATAGTTTATTTGTTCTCAGACATGCACTTTATAAATTTTGCGTTTGCAGATTGAAATTATGTTTATTATTTAACTCTAGATTCTTTAGATTCCTTTTTCTTTTCTTCGGCTTTATCTTGAACCTTGTCTTTTTGATCGGTAATTTTATCCTTAGTGTCACTAGCAGCCCCGGTGATACGGTCTTGTAAGCTGACAGAATCTTTTTCGTGTTGCTCTTTAGTTTTAATATCAACTACAGTAACATTGACTTCAACAGTATCAAGACCAGTCATTTCTTTGACTTTTTCTTGAATTTTTTGCTTAATTTGATCATATAGTTTAGTAATATCAACGCCATATTCTGCAACAATTTCAATGTCAACAGCTACTTGTTTTTTACCAACTTCAACGTTTACACCTGAAGTGACATCATCGCTGTTGACAATTTTATCAGCGATATTTGAGAAAAAGCCACCATTAACAGTTAATAAACCTTTAATATCTGATAAAGCAATACCCACAATTTTTTGAATTACTTTTGAATCGTATTTTAAGTCACCTTTAACTTCTGGTTTTGAACTACCTTGATTTGAACTTGATTGTACCATATTGCATATACTCCTTATATAAATTATTTATTTTGCAGCATTTTTTTGAACACTGGCCAGTAATGTCCAACCAAAAAGCCGCAGACTAACATCACGATGACAAAAATAGTTTTGAAAAATCCCAGTACCAAAAAGCATAATGCTAGTAAAACACCAATTACAGCACCGCTTATTTCTGGGAGGTATTTTTTGTATTCTTCTTTCATCTTAACCTCCTTTATTGAACGCGCTTTTCAGGTTTATCACCCTTGTGATAATTGATAAACTTGATTTTAATTTTTGGTTTTTGCTCAATTCCTAGCAACTGCTTCAGATTCTTTTTTAATTCTTCAAGATAATCGTCAAGTAGGACGGCAATGTTTTCACCTGGACCCAAGTCACCGCCAATTTTAATTTTAATCCGGCGTCCTGTTAACTTGGAACTGACTTTTGCATTATTTAAGTAAGGCAAGTCAGCAAGTGAATTCATTACATAGCTATTAATGGCTTTTGAAGTAACCTTAACTTGACCATCACGTTTATGAATTAAATTAAAGTTTCTCTGGACTGGCCAGAATAGGATGACAATTAAACTAACAATTAGTATTATAAAAACAATTAGACTGATACCAATTAAATACCAGGCAAATATAGGATTAAGAGAACCTAAATGCGGTAGTTTAATCTTTAAATATTTTTGCCAGAAACTACTGGTTTCCCATATTAAATAACAAGGCAAAGGTAGTAGTAACAACATGCATAATACCAATAGCCATTTTTTACTCCTTTTCAACTTATCACCATCCTCTCATGGTTCATCTTAATAATAATACTGATTATTTTAACAGACTAATAATATGCACCGTATGTATACAATAATAGTTTGTAAAATAGCACACAAAAAATGCGATGCATTACGCATCGCATTTTTGTATATCATTTGAATTAATTAGTTAGAATATTTTGCACCTAATTTATTTGCTGCAGCTTGATCAACAATCAAAGTTACATTTTCATGCTTTTGCAAAATTGAAGCTGGGACTTCTTCAGTTACTGGACCTTCAACCATCTTTTGAACAGCTTCAGCTTTATTATCACCAAAAGCCATAATGACGATTTCTTTGGCAGACATAATGTTTGCAATACCCATGCAAATTGCTGATTTAGGTACTTCGTCAATATTATTGAAGAAACGAGAATTGGCTTTAATAGTATTCTCTGTTAATTGCACTTCGTGTGTAACAGAATCAAATGATGTACCTGGTTCGTTAAACGCAATGTGGCCATTTTGACCTAAGCCTAATAGCTGAATATCAATTGGATTTTCAGCGATAATTTTATTATAGTCAGCAGAAGTTCCTTCTGGATCTTTGATAGCTCTAATACCATCAGGAATATATGAATGCTTGAAAGGCTTTTTAGCAAACAGATTCTTTTGCATAAAATAGTGATAGCTTTGATCATTATCAGGAGTTAAACCTACATATTCATCAAGGTTAATACTAATTAAATTCCTGTTATCTAAATTACTCTCAGCCCACTCTTGATAAAGATTTACAGGAGTTGATCCAGTTGCTAACCCAATAACTTTGCTGCCACTGTTAATACTATTCTTAAATATTTCAAAACCTTTTTTACTGCCGTTAGTCTTGTCACTTGAGATAATAACTTTCATTTTATTTGCCCCTCCATAATCGTTATCTCAATTATAAATTGGTATATGCCAATTTGTCAACAAACTTAGTAATAATAGCAGGTATTGTTTTTGGTAAATAAAAAAAGTTCAACTAATGCTTGTTTCACATGTAACATTAATTGGACTTTTTTAAAAATTTTATTCGCTTCTTAAAGCAATAGCAGCATCTTTTTTAGCAGCCATACGTGCCGGCAGGTGTCCGCCAACCATTGTCAAAACAGTTGAAATAAGGATTAATATTAAAGCATGTATTGGATTAAGTTGGGCAACATTAGCTAAATCTGTGATGGAGTATAAAATACTGTTAATAGGGAAGACTAGCAGCCAGGCAACGACTACTCCCAAAACTCCAGAAAAGACACCCAGAATGAATGTTTCAGCATCAAACACTCTGGTGATATCTTTCTTACGGGCGCCTAAAGCCTTTAAAATACCAATTTCTTTCGTTCTTTCAAGAACAGAAGTGTAAGTTAAAATGCCGATCATGATCATTGAAGTTACTAACGAAATAGCAGCAAATGCAACTAATACGGTAGTAATCCCGTTAAGTAAGCCACCAGTCATTGAGGTAACGGCACTAGACATGTCAGTATAAATAATTTTATTCTTTCTTTTTTTACCACGATTCCATTTATCTAAATAATCAAGCACTTTATCTTTAGCATCAAAATCGTTGGGATAAATCATTATGCTCGTTGGAATGGTTGAACCACCAATTGATTGCAGCATCTGTTTCTTTTCTCGGGCATTCATATCTTGTCCGGTCATTACATTTTGTTCTGCCTTCTTCTGGGCTCGTACTATTTCTGATTTTTTATTCTTCTTGATAATGTTTTGAGTTAGCTGATCGCTGTAAGCAATTCCTGAAGACAGGAGTGCCATAGAATTCTCATCTTTTGGTCTAATGACACCTACAATTTGCATTTGGGTTTTGCTGTTGTCATACATAGAATTACTTATTTTTTGAGGAATAAACATCCCTGTTGGCAATTTTTGGTAATAATCATCGTTGTCGACAACTTTAAATTTCTTCCCAACAAATTTTTGATAATTTAACTTCTCACCTGCCTTAGCCTTCAATCCTAAGTTTTTAATAATATTAATGTTTAGTTTATTTTCGTTATCTGTTACTAAAACCAAATCTGTAGCCTTATGCGGCCATGCACCAGACAAAAGTTGATAATTTTCTTTAAGGAAATTGCTTTTACTGGAATTAAGTGTAGTAGGAAACACTGATGAGCCTAAGCCAGTGGCACTAATTGCTTGCATTCGCATTTGTGCAGCTGCTTGAGAGCTATCTGAATTAGCTGCAATAGGAGAAAATTGGACACGCTTAATTTTATTTTTGCTGCGAGTGAGCAAATTCAGGTTAATCCCACGCTGATAGGAAATATTGTTAGCATAATTGGGATTTATTTTTTTGACATAATTAACATATTTTTGATTAATTTTATTTTGATGAGTGGATTCCTGCATCTTATCTTTTTCAACGGTTAAATAACCCCGGTTTTTAACATTCTTTTCAGATTCGTTCCGGTCTGCAACGCTACTGGCATCAGTAGCAGTTTGATTGATGGTCACGGGATATTTAGCCAGTGCTTTACTCATGGTCGTATCAATTTGCTTTTGAAAGCCATTAGATAACGCTAAAACGACGGCAATAGAAATAATACCGATACTTGAAGCAAAAGCAGTTAAAGTTGTTCTGCCTTTTTTAGTCATAATATTGGTAAAGCTTAATTTAATAGCATTCCAATATGACATTTTAGTACGCTTTAATTTAAAAGTATCTTTTTCTTCTTCAGGAATAAAAGGATTGGAATCATTTAAAATTTTTCCATCCTGAAAGTTAACTATTCGGGTAGCATATTCCTGAGCTAACTTGGGATTGTGCGTAACCATAACTACCAAGCGGTCTTTTGACAGCTCTTTAATTAACTTCATAATCTGCTCAGAGGTTTCAGTATCAAGGGCACCAGTGGGCTCGTCACATAGCAAAATATCGGGATTATTAGCTAAAGCGCGAGCAATAGCTACACGTTGCATTTGACCACCGGATAATTGGTTCGGATTTTTAGAAATATGTTCTTTCAAACCGACTTGAGTTAAAGCATCCATTGCTCTTTTGCGTCGTTCTGAGGCAGAAACTCCGGATAAATTCATTCCTAATTCAACATTGGCAATAATTGACAAGTGTGAGATTAAGTTATAATTTTGAAAAACAAAGCCGACAGAATTATTTCGGTATGCATCCCAATCAGTTTCCTTAAAATTCTTAGTAGATTTGCCATTAATAATGAGATCGCCGCTATCATAGCGATCAAGTCCACCGACAACATTTAATAACGTGGTTTTACCGGAACCACTGGGACCTAAAATTGCAACAAATTCTTGGTTACGAAATGATATAGAAACATCATCAAGCGCATGAGTAACCGTATCACCGACATGGTATGATTTACGTAAATCTTTTAATTGTAACATGTCTTTTTCTCTTTCTTTTAATAATTAATTAATAAGAGATAGTTTAACATTTATGAAAGAGTAACGCCAAAATATGATGGTTATTATCTTTGAATTATTTAGTGGATGATACCAGTAAAATCAAATAGAGCATAAATAGCAAAGAAAAGAATAATTAAAAATATGGCGACTAGATGTCGTTTCTTTTTAAGCAGTAAAACTGCTGCAAATTCACGCACAATTGCGTTTGGTAGAAAGTAAAGACGTGTATAGCATCCTACACCATTTGCATTTAGATCAGCTGCTTTTGCATAGAGGGAAGCTCTAAAAATATGGTAATTATTGCTAAAAAATTTTGCCTTGTAATTTTTACTGCCGAAATCTTTTGCAGCAACTGCGGCTGAAAATTTCATATTTTGGTATGTATTTTTGGAATTATCTTCTAATAAAATGTCTTTTGGCTCTATACCGCGAGCTATTGCATATTCTGTCATTGCTTGCGCTTCAGAAACTTTTTCATCTCCACCTTTACCACCAGACATAATAAATTTAGGCATTTTCCGTCCTTTAGTGACTTGCTTTTGAGCATATTCAATAGCACGATTAATTCGACTGGCTAATAGTGGGGTGACTTGTTCACCGTGAGACAACCCAGCTCCTAAAACGATTAAATAGTCTTGGTTATATTGTCTAGGAACAATTTGGTAAAAGGTTAAATTAACCAAAAAGTTGTATGCGACAAAAAGAAGGTAGTCTAATATAGCTGTTGGCGCATATAGCAAAATTCTAACCCAAGAGGGCAAATTTCTAAAAGGACCAACTAGTGCAACTAACCAAACAACAATTATGCCAATACCGATAAAAAGAGTTAATAAGTTTGATAGGGTATGACTTTCACGTTTCCATACGATATAAGCATTCCATAGAAAAAATAGCCATGAAAAAGCTGCTAACAAAGTAATTGTTGCCAAAAATAACACTATCAGAATTTCGTATGTCAGAATGAGAGGTCTCAAACTAGTAGATAAAATCATCACGGTCAGCCAAACTCCAAATGACAATAAAAAAATAGTAAAAAGAATGCCATTAAGCAGTCTTCTAGGTTCTTTTAGCCAAGAAATTAGAAAAACTGCAAAAGTTGCTAGCATAATAAGTGAAAGAATTATAAATGAGCGGTTTTGATTTAATACTTCAAAAATTCTAATCATAATATCCTACCTTAGGTTTAAAGCTAAGTCTATTATAATAAAGATGAATAAAAAGTCATAGTAAATTAAAATATGATAGAATAATAAAGTTATTTCCCAGGAAATAGCTTACCACCATAATTGAAATTAAATTTTTAAAGGTAAGATGACATTGCGAAAAAACGGTCAAAGTTGCTTTTACTTATAGTTTGAAAAGAGTGAAATGAATGAAGAAATTTTTCTATTTTTTGGGGAATGTAATTACAATAATAGCCTCTTTTATAATTTATAGCGTAGTGCAACAATTTTATTTTTACCCTTACAGGTTAAGAAGAGAACTGCACTTAGGAAATATCTCTTTTATCCTGCTAACTATGATAATTACCGCAATAGCTTTATTAATATTGTTTTATTTATATCTTTTGCAATTAAAACATAGAAATGAACGTAATTATAATAGCAGACCACACTGGCAGTTTAAGAAGATATTACTTTCCCTTTTAGGCGTAATAATGTTGATTATAGTTAGTGCGACCATACAGTTGGCACTAGGTTTTAATTCGGATCAAACTTCAACTAATCAGAATCTTTTAGATCAATTTTCTCATCAAGCAGGAAACTTTTTTCCGGTGATGGTAATATTTATAGGCCCAGTATTTGAAGAATTTATTTTTCGTGGCTTTTTCTTTAACACTTTCTTTTACAAAAATTCGAATTTAAATAAATGGTTAGGCATTCTTTTCAGTGGACTTATCTTTGGATATGTACATGATCCTGGACTTACGAAATATATACTGGTCTATTGGGCATTAGGCTGTGTATTAGCCTGGGTTTACACAAGTACCAGAGATTTGCGCTATTCAATGTTATCTCATATGATTTTTAATGCATTAGGATTCATATAAAAAACCTGATAAACTGATGCTTAATAGGCAATGTAGTTTATCAGGCTTTTTTAATGTAAGAATATTTTTGAAAGTTAATTTGTAGTGCTAATTCCTGTTTGTTCTGGATTTTTAGGAGTAGTTTTTGCTAAAAGAGCCAAGCTAATGGAAATCATATCAACCACTTCCTGCAAAATTGCTCCCCAAAATGCAGGGATAATACCAGTAAATGCAATTAATTCGATGATAACTACGATTGTAATAGCAGTTAATACATCAATATTGGCAACTTTCATAGTATGTTTAGAAATTGCTACAGCATCATTAATTTTGGACAAGTCGTTTACCATGATAATGGCATCTGCACTTTCACTGGCGGCAGATGCACCTTTGGCTCCCATGGCTATACCGACATCTGCAGCTGACAAACTAGGGGCGTCATTAATGCCGTCACCAGTCATAACTACTGGTCTCTGATCTTGCGGAACATTTTTAATTGCAGCTATCTTTTCAGCGGGTAACAGACTATAGCGTATATCATGCACTCCAACTGTTTGTCCAATTTTATCAGCCACATCTTTGTGGTCTCCTGTCAACATCATAATGTGTGCATTACTTTGACGTTTCAAACGTGCTATTGTCTCAGCACTTTCAGGACGAACTTGATCCTTAAATGTAATGTAACCGGCATACTCATCGTCAATTGAAATATAAACTGCGGTAGCGTTGACTGTCGCAGCTTTTTCGTGTGGGTTAACATAGTCTAACTTACCGACTTTCACTAAATGTCCCTCGACAATGCCGCTAATGCCTTGACCAGTTGATTCTTTGATATTTGTAGCCGGTTTTAAAAGGTTCTTATCAGCTACATTGACCAGTGAATTAGCGATAATATGACTAGATTGTTGTTCAACGCTGGTAGCGTAACTTTGCAGGGTTTCTGGACTATAACTACTATTATTGGCAGGTATTATTTCATCGATTACCAACTGATTTTCAGTTAAAGTACCTGTTTTATCAAAAGCAAAAGTTTTTGCTGTAGCCAGTTTTTCTAAAGTGGGACCGGACTTAACTATAATATGATGCTTGGACATGGAACTCATGCCGGATACCAGTGCAACTGGTGCGGCAATTAGTAATGGACAAGGTGAAGCCACAACCATGACTTCTGCAAAGTTCACAGGATTGCCCGAATGGATCCAGGCAGCGATTCCTATTACCAGGGAAATAATGGTAAATGGAACAGCGTAGCGGTCAGCCATTTTTACAAACTTGGCCGGTTTTGCCTGCGATGATTCGACAAGTGAAACAATTGTCTGATATTCAGAATCGCTCGCTTTTTTAGTGACAGCCATTTCTACCGCCACGCTGCCATTAATCGAGCCAGACATTAATTCATCGCCGGTTTTTTTAGCAACCGGCACAGATTCTCCTGTTAATGATGACTGGTCAAAACTAGATTCACCACTAACTACTTTACCATCAACTGGAACTTGTTCACCTGGTTTAATTAAAACGTGATCTCCAATTTTTAGTTGCTCAACGTCAACAGAAACTAGTTCATTGTTCACAATTTTGTTGGCAATAGTAGGTGAATTGCTTAAAAGAGAGCGTAGTTCTTTATCTGCTTGTCCAGTAGCATAGTCTTCTAATGTTTGACCACCAGTCATCATGACTAAAATCATCCATTCAGCCCAAATGTCACCAATCAGTATAGTGGAAACAACGGCGATAACAGCCAAAATATCAACGCCATAACGTCCGGATTTAAAATCACTGGCAATTTCGGCAAGTAAGGAAATTGCCATCATTATACCTACAATATCGATTAATACTGCTTGAATAGGAAACTGCAAGTTTCCTATCTGAAAAAGACTTTTGGTCTTTAAGCCGAATTGGCAAAAAAGACCTATTATCCCAATTGCTAATACAAGAATAAATTTCCATTGGCGTTTAAAACTCATTAATAGTAGCCTCCCGTAAGTTAAACTAATTATTATGTTTTCTATTTTAACACTAATTTAGAATAAGTCTAAATTAGATACAAATTAATATAAAAAAAGAAGGTAATTTTACCTTCTTTAACTTAGTGATCTTTTAGTTTAATAATCTTGTTGAACTGGGTTTCAGTTTTTATCGGCTTAGCTTTAGACGTTAATTTAGAATTTTTAATTTCAGGGAAATTATTTTCATCCTTAGAGGGTTGAATATGAAAAATTTTAGTCCGTCCTAAAGAATCAATTATATCTGTAGATGACATTGTAATAAAGTTGTCATTGTCACCATGATCATCAGTTTCTGCAAAATAATGGTTAATTTTTGCAATTCCTTTTTCTGAAAAATGTTCTTCGTGAGCCAAATCAAGAAGAAGGGCATGCAATCGAGTAGCCGATACCAATTCATGCTGCAATATTATAAAGATCCAGGAAAAATTGGAATCCATTGATTTAAAACGTTTAGTAACTTTGTCTTTATAGAACGCATCAGTGATTTTAGCCAATTCTTCCATATTATCTGAGTTTTGTGCCAGCTTCTTTAGTTGGGACACCAATTCAGATTTCTCTTCAAGTGAAAGCTCTTGATCATTTGGGTAAGTCCAATTTTTTATAATTGCGCTTATCAAAAATGTCAATTGCGCAGAAATTGTTTTACTTGCCATAATAGTGCTCTTCTTTTCTGATTATTTAAGGAATATCCATTGCTTCTTTTTAACTAACTCGGCAAGGCGTTATTTAATTTTGAAAATAAAATGATTATATTCAATAAATATATATATATCAAAAAATAAATATTAAACTAAAATCAATTTTTAACATTGTATTAACCAAATAGCTGGATTACCAAATAAAAGTACTGGTGTTTCCCTATTAATGATTATTATATCTTAATTTGTAATAAAGTACACTAAAAAGGAATAAACAAAAATAAATTTTAAGTATATTTTATAACAGCTTATCTTTGGTAATGGGAATCACCTTATATTCTTTCTCAAAATTATGAGAAATGTAATTAAAAGCTTTAATCCATTCACGCCTGGTTAATAGTCCTTGGAAAACACCATAGTCATCAACCACAGGCAAAAAAGCATTGTCAACTAACAGATGGAGTTGGGTTTCCAATGTAGTCTGAACAAAGTTGATTTTATCAAATTTGGTTTGCATCACATCTCGAACTAATAATTTATTTAAAGGCTCAAGTGAAATGCTATCTGTTTCCATCATTTTATCTGTGATCATTGCTAAGCTTAATAAGCCAACAACGCGATTTTTACGGTCAAGTACTGGTATTTTTGAGTATTTTACACGGGTTAGAATCATAAAAGCGTGGTACAAGGGGTTGTCATCTTCGACGAATGCAATGCGGGAAGCAGGAATAATGAATGAACCTGATTTTTCTTCTAATAAGTGTTTTATTGTGGGTGAAAACATTAAATATAACCTTTCATAATGAGAACAATGGGTAGCTAAATTTATACTATAACAAAGAAAAAAGGCTCGCAAGTTGTGCGAGCCTGTTAGTTTTCATCTACTTTGAAGGAGTAAGAATGAATGAAATAAAAAAGTGGGAGTATGTAGTAAGTTTTGCTATTGCTTACTACATTTAAAATGATATCTCTAAAATATGAAGTTAAAGTAGAAAAACTCTTATAAAAGAGTAAAGAATTTCTTTAGAACTGTTTAAGAGCATAGAAAAACTCACGTAACGCACGTGAGTCGAAAGGGATAGATATGAAAATGACCTGTAAAGTCATTTCGGTTTTTTCATTATTATACTTGGAGGAGTATGAATGAAAAACAAAAAGTTGAGTGTGATATAAGAAAAATGTATATCTTTCCTATATCACAATTATAGTATAAATAAAAAATGTGAAAAAAGTATGACGAAAATCTCAAAATGCAAATTTTAGGTGACTACAAAATTGTTTGTTGCAAAACTCCTTGTTATAATTAGTTTTACTTTATTTTAAAAAATTAAAATTTTAAGGAGAAAAATGGGAAAACAAGATTATCGTAAAAAGATCGTTTTTTGGCTGCGCTTTTCAGGGTGGCTTTGCCTGTTGCCAGCATCTGGCTGGCTTTGGCTGTATCAGATGTTTAGTCAAGGTGCTTTAGGATACACGCTTTTAGGGGAACTCGTTTTTACAGTCTTATTTGCTGTTTATATTTTGACAACCGCACAAAGCGAACGCTGGTTAAAACCAACAAACATTTTTGTCTTATTAATACTTACAGTGCTTTTTGGCTCATTTATAATTCTAATTCCGCTTTGCTTTGCTTATAACAATTGTCGCAAGCTGAATAACGGATAATAGGGAAAAATATTTAAATTTGGTAAAAGTTTGAGAGCTTTTTTTTAGTTACAAATCTTTAGGAGTACTATATTCGATAGTACATTTTATTAATATTGAGAAAGATATGAAATTATGGCTAAAAAAGAAAAAACTGAGTCACGTGCTAAACGTGTTGGTAAGTTTGTTTTGACGACAATTATCTATTGCGTCATTCTAATGGTACTGATTTATTTGTATCAATATAGTGGGTTAACATCTGTTCACTTTATCTACAATGAATTTTAAAGCTGGTACAATAATATGATTGAAAATATAATTAAAAAAATTGACGAAGTTGCTCAGGCAGAGCCTGAACGTATTTCATATGACTATTTAGGTAAAACTAATACGTATAGTGATCTAAAAAAGCGTTCAGATGAATGGGCTCATAAGATTGTAAGTTTGAATCTTTCTCCTAAGAGTCCAGTGATGATTTGGGGCGGGCAGGATTTTGAAATGATTGCCAGTTTTCTTGGTTGTGTAAAGTCTGGACATGCATATATTCCTATTGCCAGCTATTCAAATGCTGAAAGAATAGTTATGATTCAGGAAGTTTCTCATGCTGAAGCAATTTTAGCAATTGATGAATTGCCGAAAATTGATTTGCCGCCTATTAAAGTAGTGCGTCCTGCTGATGTAGAAAAAGGAGATTTTGAATCTGATCCTGCCATCTATGTACAGGGTGACGACAATTTTTACGTTATTTTTACATCAGGCACAAGTGGCAAACCTAAAGGCGTGCAAATTAGTCATAATAACTTGCTCAGTTTCGTCAACTGGGAAATGACGGACTTTGATTTGCCAGAACATCCTTCATTTTTGTCCCAAGCGCCATACTCATTTGACCTCTCAGTCATGAGTCTTTATCCTGCTTTAGTCGGGGCAGGTAAATTGGTGGCTTTGCCACATGAAGTTACGCAAAATTTTGCTCAGTTATTTCAGACTTTGCCTAAGTTGCAATTTAATGTTTGGGTATCAACGCCGTCATTTGCGCAGATGTGTTTTTTAGATAAAACTTTTACTGCTGCGAATCATCCAGATTTAACTCACTTTATGTTTTGTGGTGAAGAATTACCACACAGCGAAGTGGTAACGTTAAAAAACAAATTCCCCCAGGCGCGTATTTTTAATACCTATGGCCCGACTGAAACTACAGTTGCAGTTACTCAGGTAGAAATTACTGATGCTGTTTTAAAGAAATATGATCGTCTTCCAATTGGCAAGGTTAAGGCAGATACCAAAATTATTATTGATAAATCTAAAGGTGACCAGCCTGATGAAGGCGAAATTATTATTTCTGGACCAAGTACTTCTAAGGGCTATATGAATAACCCCGAAAAAACAGCTAAAGCATTCTTTAAAAAACCGGGTGACCAATATATGAGCCACCGCTCAGGGGACGAAGGCTTCTTTGACCAGGATATGCTCTTTTACCGCGGCAGAATTGATTTTCAGATCAAGTTTAATGGCTATCGTATTGAATTGGAAGAAATCAACCACTATATTGGTATGAACAAATTGGTTGATCACGGTGTAGCTGCACCAAAATATAATCAGGATCATACGGTTAAGCAAATTGTTGCCGAAATTAAACTCAAAGATGGGGTAAAAGAGCAGTATTCTGAAGCAGAAATTACTAAGATGATCAGAGCAGATTTAGCTAAAGAACTGATGCCATATATGATTCCACAGCGTTATGTTTACCGTGAAACATTGCCGGTATCGCAAAATGGTAAGGTTGATATTAAGGCTGTCATTAAGGAGGTCAACGAGTAGTGAACGCTAATTTCATTAACTTGCAGCCATATTCCAATCCGCATTATTTCGTGTATCTGATGATTGGCTTAATACCTATTATCATCGGGCTGTATTGGGGTCACCGCTTAAAAATCTATGAGGTTGTATTCTCATTAATTTTCTTGTTTTTCATTTTTGATGGTGAAAAATGGCAACAGGGCGTTAGTTTAATCATCTATATTTTGTTTCAGTTGCTGGTCACTTATGGCTATCTTTATTATCGCCGTCGTAAAAACAGTCCAAATAGAACCTGGGTTTTCTACTTAGCTGTAATTTTAGCAATCGTGCCCCTGGTTTTGGTTAAAGTACAGACTGCTTTCCCGCAAGCTAAAATTCCTGGAGTTTTGGCTTTTCTGGGGATTTCTTATCTGACTTTTAAGACAGTTCAGGTCGTGATGGAAGTACGCGATGGCGCTATTAAAGAACTTAACTTGGGAACCTATCTTCGTTTTCTCCTGTTCTTTCCGACCATTTCTTCGGGACCGATCGATCGTTACCGCAGATTTGCCAAAGAATGTGACACGGTGCCAAAGCGTAAGCAATATCTAAACGATTTAGAGCTGGCAACACGTTATTTGTTTCAAGGCTTCCTCTATAAATTTGTTCTTGGCTGGTTCTTTGGTACCTATTGGCTGCCCCGAATCACTCGAGCTGCTTTAATTACAGGTACAGCTGTGGGCGGCTTAAAACTATCCTGGTGGGTAGTAGCTTATATGTACTGCTACAGCATGTATTTATTCTTTGACTTTGCGGGCTATTCCTTGTTTGCAGTGTCGATTTCCTACTTTATGGGCATTCACACTCCAATGAACTTTAACAAGCCGTTTATTTCGCAAAACATCAAAGAATTCTGGAACCGTTGGCATATGACCTTGTCTTTCTGGTTTCGGGACTACATCTACATGCGTTTTACCTTCTTTGCAATGAAGAAAAAGCTGTTCAAAAACCCAGTCAGGCTGTCGCAGGCAGCATACCTGCTCTTGTTCTTGGTGATGGGTTTCTGGCATGGGCTGACCTGGTATTATATTGTTTATGGCTTGTTCCATGCTTTTGCCATCATCATCAATGATTGCTGGCTGCGGTTCAAAAAGAAGCACAAAGATAAGCTGCCATCGAATAAATACACAAAATGGCTGGCAATTTTTGTCACTTTTAATGTAGTGTGTTTTAGTTTCCTGATTTTTTCAGGTTTTCTCAGCCAGCTATGGTTTGGCTGGCAATAGGCAATAATTTTATTTAAGGAGTTTTAACATGGATACCAAAAAAGAAGTTTTAGCAATTTTACAAGATTTAACTGGTGAAGATTTAACAGACAGAATGGATGAAAATATTTTTGCCAATGGCTTAATGGATTCAATGGCCAGTGTCCAAATGTTGTTAAATTTACAGGAAAAGTTCCAGATAGATGTACCCGTTTCTGAATTTGACAGAAATGAATGGGATACGCCCAATAAAATTGTGGCAAAGGTGGAAAATTTAGAAAATGAATAACAAACGCCGGCTGTGGCATATTTTTGGCCCGGTTCTTTGCGCATTTGTCTTGCTGCTGGTCATCTTTCTGATGCCGTGGGAGCGAACTTTTTCTAGGGATGCCATTTATCAAGCGGCTAATTCGCAAACTAATACTATTTTTAAGGGCTCTTTAATGAAACAGGATGCGTTTAAGGATGGGTACGTGCCTTTTTATGGATCAAGTGAATTGTCACGACTTGATCCATTGCATCCCAGTGTAATTGCGCAAAAGTATCGCCGCAATTACCGGCCATTTTTATTAGGCGGGCCAGGCAGTCAATCCTTAGCACATTTTTTGGAAATGCAGGGGACTGCTAAACAGCTTAAGGGCAAAAAAGCCGTAGTCATTGTTTCACCGCAATGGTTTACTAAAAAGGGTCAAAATCCGGATGCCTTCGCGCTGTATTATTCACCGCTGCAAGCCTGTAATTTTCTCTTAGGTATTAAAAAAGACACGGTGACTAACCGCTATGCGGCTAAACGTTTCTTGCAGATGCCAGAAGTGAAGGGTGTTATCAAACTGGGTATGAAAAGAATTGCCCGAGGGCAAAAATTAACTGGGTTTCAGCGTTTTTACTTAGAAAATCAGCGGCGCATGCTTAACAATGAAGATAAATTCTTCAGCACTTTCCAATTACGCGATCGCATTAAAAAGATTAACAAACAGGCCAAGTTATTGCCGAATACGTATTCAGTCAAGGCTTTAGACGAAGTAGCAAGTCAGCAGGCTGCACTTAACACCAATTCTAATAATTTTGGCATTAACAATCGCTTCTTCAAAAAACGCTTGAATAAACGCTTATTAGCCAAATTAAAAGATAGTCAACGTCATTTTAATTACACTAAATCGGTAGAATACAGCGATTTTGAATTGATGCTGCACCAATTTGCCAAGCAGCATACCAATGTGCTGTTCATTATCCCGCCGATTAATGAAAAATGGTCTAATTACACGGGCTTATCACAAACAATGTACCAGAAGGCTGTTTCTAAGATTAAGTACCAACTGGCTAGTCAAGGCTTTGATAACGTTACCGATTTATCCAAACGCGGTGGTGAAAAGTATTTCATGGAAGATACTATTCACCTGGGCTGGCGCGGCTGGGTAGCTGTTGACAAGGCAGTAAAGCCATTCATGGCGCAAAGTGATCTGCCACGTAATTATAATATTCATAACTATTTTTACAGCAGAAAGTGGCAAAAAAAGCCATATCAGATTAGTTTGACAGATGAAAATCCGTTAAATGGCAATTCAAAAGAATCTTTAAAAGGAAAATAGTGCGCCAGCAAATTGATGCCTTAGGAATCAAGGGTTCAATTTTAGTCATTAAAAATGGCAAAATACTGCTTAACTATGCTTTAGGCAATAACACTGACACTAGTTATCTAATTAATTCTGTGCAGAAATCTATGACGGCTGCAATTATTATGCGGCTCGTGCAGGAAGGCAAGTTAAGCCTGCAGGATAAATTAAGTGAATTTTATCCGCAAATTTCTGGAGCACAAAAAGTCAAAATTAAAAATCTCTTAGCCATGACGGCAGGTCTTGATCTCAAACCAGGAGCAAAGTTAGGAAGAAAGCATTTTGTTTCTGACTCTGATAATATTCAGCATGATGCAGCTAAAACTATTTTTGAAACTGATTTATTAAATAAGTGGCATTATAGTTCACTAAATTATGTTTACCTCTGTGGTATTATGAGCAAAATAACGGGTCAAAGCTATGAGCGGTTGTTCCGCAATACCTATATCAGGCCGTTAAAGCTGAAACAAACAGAATTTTTGTGGTCAAGGCCAGGCAAAATTATTTCCAGTCATTTAGTGCCCGGAATGATTTACCGCAAAGGTCGCTATGACGTGGTTAAGCATAAGGCAGCTTTAAGGGGAGCTCGCAATGAATTAGGGGCTGGTTCAATAGTAATGTCTAATCATGATCTGGCCAAAGTTATACAATATTTACTAGCTGGTAACTTGTTAACCCAAAAGAGTCGTAAATTGCTTTACCAGTCTGAACCACCTGCTTATTATAATGGCGGCTTTTATAATAATATTAAATTAAAAACTAAAACTGCTAATGGTGCAGGAGAGGGTTATTATACCTTCATGCGCAGTACTAATAATGCTAAAACGCTAGTGATTATACAGTCTAATAAGACACGTGAGGGTGAATTTAACCAGTTAAAAAGTCAAATTAATCAAATCATGCTCGAACTGCTTGGCCGTAAGGCTGACAGTGCAAATATAATTGGTTGAAACTTGTTTTTTGGTTAATTGCATGCTAAAATTTTGTTGTGTCACCATAGGGAAGTAATCATTTTCTCCGGTAGCGAAAATGTAAAATTTCTATAATGTGGTCAGTAATGGTGGCACAAACACTGTGTGAGCTTAGTTCCGATGTTGGTGGAACTAGGCTTTTTTTGTGTTTTCTTTGCTAACTGCTATTGCAAGGGGGTAAAATATATTTAATATATACTAGATAAGGAGATAAGTATGAACAGAGCAGAACTAAAACTAGAAGCTAAGAATCAACTGCGTCATAACTGGGGCTGGGCTATTAGTATTGGTTTCGTAATGACGCTATTTGTTGGTTTCTTTTTTGCCAGGCCAGTAGTAAATGGTTCGCTTAAGACTGCGAATAGTGTGAATGATGTCATGGGAACTGGCTCAATTGATTCGCTGTTTAAGCCAGCATTTTGGGCAGGACAATTTGGTCCTGATACGGGATTAACCATTATTGGCAACTTTTTCATGTTGAGTATGGTGGTCACTTTCTTACACTTTGCTCGTGGAGAAAGACTAGGCTTTTTTAAAGGTATTTTTTCTGCTTTTACTGATGGCCGGTTTGTACCGGAATTTTTGAATTATCTTTGTGGGTATATTTTTCAATTTCTGTGGTCTCTATTATTAGTTATCCCAGGCTTAATTAAGTCTTATTCTTATGCCATGACGCCATATATTGTTAATGACTTAGTGGAAAGTGGACAAGAAGTTCACGCAACAACAGCGATTACTGCAAGTCGCCAGTTAATGAACGGGCATAAATGGGAATTATTTGTATTAAATTTAAGTTTTATTGGCTGGTATCTTTTGAGTGTACTAACTTTAGGCATTGGTTATATTTGGTTAGTTCCTTACGAGCAGACAACTAAAGCTAATTTTTACCGCAGGCTAGCCGGCGATCGTTATTTAAAAAAATAAATTGATAACAAAACAAATTAAAAGAGCAAGATGTTCATTATCTTGCTCTTTTTAAGTGTCCATTTAAAAAATTAGTATTTGTTCAAGTCTTCAATACTTTCCTGAAACCATTTGCCAGCGTATTTAGAGTTAAAATCATCGGTCTTTTTAAGGGCTTCTTTGATTTGACTGGAATTCAAGTGATCCATCAGGTATAGCTTTAATGCCTTGTTAATTAAGTCATTAAAATCGGTATCATTAACTTCTAAATATTTTTCTGTTAACTTTGCTACCTTTTCAGTTAATTCAATTTTCTTCCTGCTCATTTTCTCGCCTCTTAAAATACACTTTCATTATACCATTTTATTCATTACTAATAATAAAAAAGATAATGGTTGGTATAAAAATGGCTAGCATTAGAAAAATAGAGTATTATTTTATTTTAAATATAATATTCAATGTTAGGATCAGAATTAATGAAAGAATTTACTATCGATATCGTAGCACGTATGCAGGAATTTTCTTTTTTTCGTGCGACAAGGCATACCATGGCAATACTGATGCCGATTGCAGTGGTTGGCTCATATTTTAAGCTGTTTAATGATCTTATTTTTACACCCAATGGACTGATTTATAATATTTTTAATTTAGATACAGTTTTATCAGATCACATTTGGTATGGTGGCTCTTTTGTATGTCGCGGAATGGTAGAAATTACTTTTGGGGTGTTTGGTGTCTATGCCAGTTACTTTATGGCTCGCTATACAGCGCGGCTTTATCATAAGGATTCAACTATGGCAGGTTTAACTGCTGTTCTAATTATGCTTTTTTGTTCATATGCATCCAGCAGTGGCCGCAATGCTCGCATGCCGTTTACTGCTAGTTTGTTACAAATTAATGCGGTTTTTATAGCCTTAGTTATAGGATATTGTGTGGGACAAATATTTCATTTATTAGGTAAAGACTTTTCCTACGTTAAAGATGAGGGAACAAAGATAATTCAAAAAAGGGCAGGGGATGCTGTTTTGCCTAGCGCTGTTTCACTGCTACTGGGTATTTTCTTAGGAATTATAATTTATGAATTACAACTTAAACTCCTTAATTCCACCAGTTTTAATGAAATTGTCAGTCGAGTTCAGACCACTAATAATTTTGGCGAAGTTTTATTGCTTTCAGCTGTGATTACTTTTTTAGATTGGTTAGGAATCGGTTATCCATTGCGTTCCTTATCAGGAACAGTTAATAATGCTTTTACTGCTGAAAATTTGACGTATACATTAAAACACGGTAATTCCTGGAATGTGCCGTATAAATACTTGGGCAGTTCGCTTATTAACAGTTATGGCATAATGGGTGGTGCCAGTGTTGCTTTAGCCGTGATTGTGTTGCTTTTAATAAGGCGAGGTAATAGAGAAAATGAAATAAATGCTAAAATTAATTTATTACCAGCTGCTTTTGGTTCTACCTTGGGATTTACAATTGGTTTACCTCTAATTTTAAATCCTGTGTTCGTATTGCCTAGTGTTATGATCCCGGTTATTAATATGACATTGGCTGCTGTGGCTATTAGTGTACATATTATTCCTGTGAGTGTTTATCAAATTTTAAAAGGAACCCCCGGAATTTTAGTTTCATTTTTTGGCACAAATGGTAACTGGTCAACGTTAATTTTTACATTACTGCTATTTTTGTTGGATATAGTTTTGCTATTACCAATAATTAAAATTAATGAAAAAATTGATCTAAGAATTGCTTACCAGAAGAAGGAATGATCAGATGCGTAAAAATCCTAATTATAAATGGCTAATCTTGGTCATAATTATTTTAATTATGCTGGCTGTCCCCAGTTTCTTTTGGATGAAAAAGGATAATAAATCAAGAGCCGAACTTAGCAAGTCGCTACTTTCTCCTGTAATAATGGTTCCTGGATCCAGTGCTACAACTGAGCGTTTTAACGATTTGATTGATGAATTGAATAAAACTACTCTCAACAGACACAGTGTAATAAAAATCAAAGTTTCACGTGAAGCAAAGCTTACTTACAGTGGCTCTATTGGTAAAAGCGATTTGGAACCTTTTATTATTATTGGTTTTGACAACAATAAAGACGGTTATACAAATATTAAAAAACAAGCAAAATGGCTAAATGTTGCGTTTGAATCACTAATTCAAAACTATAAGTTTAATAATTTTAAAGCGTTTGGTCATTCTAACGGTGGTTTAATTTGGACTTACTGGCTGGAACATTATTATTCTGAATATTCTGATAACATTAAGATAAAGAAGTTAATGACTTTAGGAACTCCTTATAACTTTACGGAAAGTAATATTAATAATCGGACGCAAATGCTGGCAGATTTTATTAAAAATCGTGCAACACTACCGCAATATTTAAAAGTTTATTCTCTTTCTGGAGGGAAAAATTATGAATCAGATGGAATCGTACCTGAAACAAGTGTTGCTGCCGGTAAATTCATTTTTCAAAATCAGGTCAAGAATTATACGGCAATGACAGTTACAGGCGAAAAGGCAGATCACTCAGATTTGCCGCAAAATAAGCAGGTAATTCAAGCAATTCGACAGTACTTATTAAAGAAACCGAATAGGCCATTAAAGCCTGCTAAGGGAAAGGATAATCATTAATGAAATACCAAAAACAACCTACTAAAATTGAAGTAATTGGTGGTAGAGTTAATAATCTAAAAAACATTGATGTTGATATTCCACTACATAAATTTGTAGCAATCTCTGGCTTAAGCGGATCTGGAAAATCCAGCTTGGCAATGGGCATTTTATACTCAGAAGGTGCAAGACGTTATCTTGATTCCTTAGCAGCCTATACTAGGAGACGCATTAGCCAAGTTGGTCGTGCACAAGTAGATGAGGTAAAACACATCCCTTCAGCATTGGCATTAAGGCAGCGACCGGCTGTTCCTGGTGTGCGTTCGACCGTTGGCACAGTAACGGAAGTTTTTAATATCCTACGACTAATTTTTTCCCGATTAGGTTCACCCGTATGTCCTAATGGTCACAGAGTTCCACCAACCATAAAAATTGCGGAAGCAATGGATTTAACTGGGGAAGCAATGGGTCGCTTGACGTGTCCTACATGTGGCGTACAATTTTATGCTTTCAGTGCTGAAGACTTTGCGTTTAATTCAGATGGTGCGTGTCAAAAATGCCAGGGTCTAGGAACGGTTGAGCAGATTGATGATAGTAAGATTATTGCTGATGAAAATTTATCGCTTGAAAAAGGTGCAGTAGCTACTTGGCAAATTCCTGGTCGAAATTGGATGTGGCGTATTGCCCGTGAACTAGGAGTACGGACTGATATTCCATATAAAGAGTTGAATGCTAAAGAAAAAGATATTGTGCTTCATGGTAAAGAGCGAAAAGTCCCTATTGACTTGCCAACTTCAACTGGTCGAGTTTATCATCTTGATGCGCTATATGAGAATGCCTATAATGCGGTGGCTAACTCCCGTAAAACAACTAAGTCGGAGCGAGGATTGCAAAGAATTAATTCTTTTTATAAATTTAGTACCTGTCCTCGCTGCCATGGCTATCGGATTGATCCTAGTCGCTGGCAGCAACTAGTTGCCGGCAAAAATATTGTTGAAGCTGAAAAACTGACTTTAGGTGAATTAACTCAATATATGGACGAGATTTTAGCAAGTTTGCCACAAGACATGCAAGACTTAGCAGAAAATTTAACGAGTGAGTTGTTGCATCAAGTCAAACCTCTGTTAAAATTAGGACTAGATTATTTGAGCATAGACAGACAGGCAAGTAGTCTGTCTACAGGTGAACTTCAACGTATCCAGCTTGGCAGAACGTTGCGCACCGAAACCACAGGGGTACTCTATGTATTAGATGAACCATCAGTGGGCTTACACCCTGATAATGTAGCTGGGTTGATTGATGTATTTCATGAATTGGTCAATCAAGGCAATTCTTTAGTTGTTGTTGATCATGAAACTGCCATTATTAACGCAGCTGATTGGGTGATTGAAATTGGTCCCGGTTCAGGCAGCCAGGGTGGTGAAATTATTTCCCAGGGAATACCCAAAGAGATAGAACATAATGAAAAATCCTTAATTGGACCATATTTAACAGGTAAAGCACCATTATTTGTCAGACCCAGGGCCAATAAAGACCAAATCTTTAAACATGGCAAAATAAAGCTTGATGTTACTAAGCGCTTTAACTTAAAAAACTTGCATGTGCAAATACCTGTCAATCGCTTAACTTCTGTTACCGGATTTTCAGGTGCTGGTAAAACTACTCTCATTCTAGATTCTTTGATTCCGGCATTGAAGTCACAAAAAAATAATAGTGAAAGACCTAAGTGGGTAAAGAACTTAGATAATGACTATATTAAAAACGTGGTTAGTGTTGATTCTACTCCAGTTGGTAAAAATCAGCGCTCAACTGTTGCAACTTATACAGATATTATGGACAACTTGCGTAAACTTTTTGCCAAACAGCCTTTAGCTAAAAAGTTGAAATATCGTGCATCTCATTTTTCATATAATAATAAAGAAGGTGCATGCCCAGCATGCGGTGGCACTGGTGTTATTGCACTTGATATCCAATATTTGCCAGACATGGTTGAAACATGTTCAGTATGTGGAGGTCATCGTTTCAATCAAAATGTCTTGCAGGTAAAATGGCACAATTTAAGTATTGCTGACGTTTTGGATTACTCGGTAGATGATGCCTTAAAAGAAGAAATTTTTCAAAAAGAGCCAAAAATTAATAAAACAATTACAACATTACATGACATGGGGTTAGGTTATCTTCATTTAGGGGAGTCTACTCCAGCATTATCAGGAGGAGAAGCACAGCGGTTAAAATTAACTAGTCACATTCATCAAAGGCAAAAAGGCACTTTATTTGTTTTTGATGAACCGACAGTGGGACTACATCCACAAGATGTGAGAACACTCTTACAAGTGTTTCAAAGATTACTCGAGCAAGAAGGAACTATTATTACTATTACGCATGACTTGGATATTATGGCTAACAGTGATTATATGATTGATATGGGACCAAGAGGAGGACTACAAGGAGGAAAAATTATTGCAAGCGGATCCCCTGTGGATATTTCTCAAAATTCTGGTAGTTTAACAGGTAAATATTTGGCAAAGCAATTTAAATTATATCAAAAATAAAAGAATAGAGCCTAAAAAGTAGCTGAGAACGCTGCTTTTTAGGCTCTTTGACTTCTGTGGAAAAGTCGGAAAATCTGTGGAAAAAGTTAATCAAAACTATTGATTTCTGTGGATAACCTGCTATAATATTATATGTAAGCAATTAGCAGTCGAACGCTACGAGTGCTAATTATAAATTTATAACCTATCAAAGGGGTGTTTACATATGGCATATTTTGATAATGATTTTGACGATTTATTTAACGAATTAAACAATTCTTTCTTTAATAATACTAATGATAAAGGTGGAGCTATTCCTATTCACTATTCAAGCAGCATGAATATTGCACCGCAAGACATATCTCAAAACGGACAAATGGGGCAAAAGCAAGGACAAAAGCCAATTGGAGTTGATTTGGTTGAGCAAGCAAAGAAAAATAAATACGATCCTGTAATTGGGCGTGATGAACAAATTCAGGAAGTAATAGAGATTCTAAGCCGGCGCAAAAAGAACAATCCAGTTTTAGTTGGACCAGCAGGTGTAGGTAAAACTGCCATTGTAGAAGGATTAGCACAAAAGATCGCTGCAGGCGATGTTCCTGACAAGATGAAAGACAAACATATTATTGCAATCAACATTAATGATATGGTTGCTGGATCAAGTTTGCGTGGTAGCTTTGAAGAACGCCTGAAAAAAGTGATTGACGAAGCTAAGAAAAATCCTAATATTATCTTATTTATTGATGAATTACATAATATTGTCGGAGCAGGGTCAACTGATTCTGAAAATAACAATGGTGACGCTGCTAATATTTTGAAACCAGCTTTAGCTAGTGGCGACTTGAATCTGATTGGTGCGACGACCACGAGTGAGTACCGCAGGATTGAAAATGATGCAGCTCTAGCACGTAGGTTCCAACCAGTACAAGTTCCTGAGCCATCTGCTGCAGTGACTGTCAAAATTTTGGAGGGTTTAAAAGATAAATATGAAGCTTTTCATCATGTAAAATACAATGACAGTGCTTTAAAGCTGGCTGTTGAATTATCACAGCGTTACATTCAGGGACGGTACTTACCTGACAAAGCCATTGATTTAATGGATGAAGCAGGTGCCAAAAAGGGTCTTGACACTATTCCTGATGATGAAGCAACTTTAAAGAAGCGGATTAAAAAGCTGGAAAGTGAAAAAGAAGCTGCTGCCAAAAAGGAAGATTACAGTAAAGCAAGTGAGCTGAAAAAGAAGATTGAAGAGTTGCACGACAAGGCTGATCATGTAGATAATGAAGCGACTCCACATGTTACTGATGAAGATATCTATGCTTTGATTGAAGCCAAGACAAAGATTCCAATGAGTGAATTGCATGCAAGTGAGGGACAAAAAAATCTTGATTTAGCTGAAAAATTAAAGAAAGTGGTTATTGATCAGGATAATGCGGTTGATGTCATTACTGATGCAATTGCCCGTAAACAAGTTTTTAAAGACAATGATCGTCCTACTGGTACATTCTTATTAACCGGACCTACTGGTGTAGGTAAGACAGAATTAGCTAAACAATTGGCTATTCAATTGTTTGGTGGTGAAAATCATCTGATTAGACTTGATATGTCAGAATATCAAGATCAAATGGCAGTTAACAAGCTAATTGGTTCTGCTCCAGGTTATGTTGGCTACGGTGAAGGCGGTCAGTTGACTGAAAAAGTTCGTCACCAGCCATACAGCTTGATTTTGTTCGATGAAATTGAAAAAGCTAATCCGCAAGTGTTTAATGCTTTACTTCAAATCATGGATGATGGCCGTTTAACTGATGCACAAGGTAGAACAGTCTCCTTCAAGGATACAATTTTAATCATGACTTCTAATGCGGGTTATTCCGACCAATTGCTAAAGGACGGTAAAGTAGATCATGATAAATTAATCAAGGCTTTGGAAGCATACTTCAGACCAGAATTTTTGAACAGACTTGATGCGATTGTGCCATTTAATTCATTAACTAAAGATGATATGAATAAAATTATTGACATTTACTTAAGTAAAATGGCACATGTTTTGGCAAAAAAGAACGTTAAGGTTGAGGTATCCGATGAGGCTAAAGCTTATTTAGCTGAAAAGGGCTATGATAAGAAATTTGGTGCTAGACCTTTACGTCGGGTAGTTGAGCAGGACTTGGAAACACCGATTGCTAAACTATTAATGAAAGAGCCTGACACCAAAGAAGTCAAATTTACGGCAGATGACAAACATGTTTACTTAAATGACGCTGCAGTATTAGATATTAAACCAAAAGAAAAAACTGAAAATAACGATAAAACCAAACAAGACTAATTTCAAAAAGGGGTCATATCATATTAAAGGATGATTCTTTTTTTGTTTGTAATTGTTTCATGTGAAACCTTATATATGATAACAAATTTGCATTTTTGTTTTATTAGTGGAAATTCATATTATTTTATTAAGATTAATGCAATTTTACTATTGACATCAACAAAAATATGGTTTAAATTAGGTAGCAATTAAATTATTATTAAAAAGCTAAAAATTGTTTTTAGCTTTTGTAGTTTTATTATAGGGGACAATCAAATGAAACAACGAGTAGAAGACCTGGATTGGAAAAATCTGGGATTTAAGTATCGTGATCTGCCTTATCGATATGAGGCGAAATATAAAGATGGAGAATGGCAGGAAGGAAAACTGACCGAAGATTCATCCATGACCTTTTCTGAAGGCGCGGAAGTACTGCACTATGGACAAGAGGTTTTCGAAGGACTAAAGGCTTACCGTAGAAAAGATGGTAAGATCAATCTCTTTAGACCTGATCAAAATGCACACCGCTTTACTCTTTCAGCAAAGCGGTTAGCCATGCCGCCATTTCCTGAAGATAGATTTGTTGATGCCGTAAAACAGGTTGTTAAGGCTAACGAGGAATTTGTACCACCATATGATAGTGGCGCAACTCTTTATTTACGACCACTTATGGTAGGAACAAGTAAAGTTTTAGGTGTTGAAGCGGCCACTGAATATACCTTCCGCGTTTTTGCGGTTCCAGTTGGCGCATACATTAAAGGATTGAACCCTGCAGATTACGTTGTTAGTGAATACGACCGTGCCGCATATGCTGGTACCGGTCAAGCAAAGACAGCCGGTAACTATGCCAGCAGTTTGCTTCCGACAGTTGAAGCACACAAAAACGGTTTTGCCGATAGTCTTTACTTGGATCCACGTGAACATAAATATATTGACGAATTTGGTGGTGCTAACTTCTACGGCATTACCCAAGAAGGACAGTTTGTCACACCAAAATCAAAATCGATTTTGGTTTCTATTACTAAGCGCTCACTTTTGGAAGTCGCTAAGTGGCAAGGTCTAAACCCAGTTGAACGTCAGATTACCTTGGAAGAAGCGTTCAACATGAAAGAAGCTGGTGCGATGGGTACAGCTGCTGTAATTTCTCCTGTAGGTTCAATTACCTACGAGGGTAAAAAACATGTTATCTATAGTGAAACAGAAACTGGTCCAGTTACTAAGAAACTTTATAACGAACTGGTTGATATTCAGTATGGTAACAAGAAAGGCCCAGAAGGCTGGGTCCAAACATTGGATTAAATTACAAATTGGGAACAAAAAATCGAGGCTGAAGCCTCGTTTTTTTCTGCTCAAAATAAATTACCACTATTCTTTATCAGTAAAGTGCTGTTTTATGATATGTTATTCTGCAATCTTGCTCAGACTTTGTTTCAGCAGTTTGCGAAAACTTTTGTCAGCTGGTAACGATTTATCCGCAAACCAACCAGTTCCCACGTTCACAATATCTCCTATTGCTAAATCTCTAATGCACCTGCTTGCCAATAATTGCTTTTGAGGATCAGTAAATTTCGTTCCTATTATCTGATTAAAAATAGCTTTTAATTCAGCAAAAGCCGTATCAACTTCTGGATAGTTATCAGTGCGTGGCATTTTTAAAACAAATTGAGTTAAGAGAAAATGATTCAGTGCTCTTTCACGAAATGCCATTGCAAAATCAATAATCGCTGTCAGGCCAGCTTTGCCAAACAAATCTTGGCGTAATTGATCTGTTAGTAGGTTAACAGCCCACGCAACTATGGCGTAATTTAGTGCTAACTGATTGGGAAAATAATTATATAGAGCTTGCGATTGAGTGCCAAGTTTTCTGGCAATGGCCGCAAAATTGTTTTCTTTATTGTCTTCAATTAACATAATACTTGTTTTAATAATTATTTCTTTAGACAAAATTTTTCGTGGCATTTTGCACTCCTTACTTAATTTGACTTTTACAACATGTAAACTATAATTACATAATGTAACTATACCATATAATATTAAGAAAATTAAGAAGGTCAAATATCATGAAAATTTTTTTGCTGGGACTAATAGGGTTGATAATAGGAACCTTCGTTATTCTTTTTGGCGGTGGTGGAGCAGCCATTTACCTGGCAATTTTGACGGGTTTATTTGGTCTCAATGCGACAACAGCATCTTCAACTTCCTTAGTGACAGCTTTGCCTTCATTAATTATTGGTGCAATTAGCTATTATCATCAAAGACAAATAAATACTAAAATAGGTAATCAAATGTTAATGACGGCAATTCCTGCTGTGATAATAGGCGCATTACTCTCAAAATATATTCCCGCTAAAATTTATAAATGGCTGATAGGAATCGTTTTGGTAGTTCTTGGTATTAATATGCTAATGAAGAAGAAAACGCAAACTGCCGCAACTGTTAAAAAAACGCAATATGCCAGACTAGAAGCGGGTATGTATGGTATCTTAGGTGGCTTAATGGTTGGCGTTGCTGGCATGAGTGGTGGCGCTGTTATTATTGGCGGTTTATTTTTGCTGGGATTACAAGATTTTCAAGCTACTGCAACTTCAACTTATGTTCTGGTTTTTATGACCATCACGGGTGCGATCTTTCATATTGCTGATGGACGAGTAGATTGGACAGCTGGCTTACCCTTGATGATTGGTGCCATCGTTGGTGCAATTATTGCACCTAGACTCGCCCAAATTCTAGCTAAAACTAAAATTACTCGTTATATGAAACCGACAATTGGTTTCTTACTAGTATTATTAGGAGTTAAGTCTTTGCTTTAAATCCTAAAAAATACGGTTTATTAGATTAAAAAACGTGATCCTGCTATGAAAACAGAATCACGTTTTTGGTGCATATTTAAATTCTATAATTGCACAGACATTATCTCGTCGAAATCTGCAGCAGATTTATTTGTCAGTGTGTATTTAACATTCTTAACCTTGTCTTTTGAATTTGTGATTACCACGATGACAGTTGGATCTTTGCCACTATCTTTAACTTGCTTAATATCCATGAATGCAATTTTTTGACCGGTGACAACTTCATCGTCCTTTTTAATAAAAAGCTTAAAAGGATTGCCTTTTAGTTCAACTGTATCAATTCCTAAATGTATTAAAACTTCTAGTCCATTATTTGTGGTAATACCAATTCCGTGTTTTGTTTCTGCCAACATAGTGACTTTTCCTGAAACTGGAGCATAAATGCTACCTTCAGAAGGCTTAACTGCAAAACCTTCACCCATACTTTTGCTGGCAAAAACCGAATCAGCTACATCTTCCAATGGAAGAACAACTCCGGCAGCAGGAGTACTAAAAGTCATGCTTTCTGGTGAGCTGGATTTTGTTTCACCTTTTTGAGCAACTTTTCCACCTAAAATAACTGCAACTAGAGCACTAGTTAAGAAAGCTGCTATTACCATTTCTGCCAGCATTTTTATATCTTCTTTATAATGATGATAGAAATCAATACCTCTTCTGAGGGGATAATATTTTGTTCCCTGATCTTTTAAAGCTTGATCAAATTCTTCTTGTGAAAAAGGATTATTTTGGTGCTTATCTTCAATTTGCTCTGGTGTCCAGCTAGGATCTAGGTAGCCGTAAATCTTGCGTAGAAATTCCTTTGCCTCCTTCTTGAAAGCCTCCATCTGCTTGAGAACACGCAATTGCTCCTCCAAGTAGGTAATTTTTACTATAGTTAATGTCTTCCATATTAGATGGCCTTTCTACATAGATAGCAATAGTATTTGATTTGAATTTAATAATAAACGTAATAATTATTTAATAACATTATCATATAGCTTAAAAATATACAATGAGTTTTTAGGCGAATGCTAAAATAAATATGCAGCTAGCGATAAACTTGCTATAACTATTTGTAATAAAGGAACCTAATCAAATAGCATTTTAAGTTGGAAGCTTTTTAGAGGATAATAAAGAATTAGGGTTTTTCCCTAGTAATAATACAAAAAATTAAAAATTTCAAAAATACAAAAGAGAAAAGAGATCGGAATGAATATTATCAAAAATCATTTTTTTGAAGGTGAAAGAATTCTTTTTGGCCTAAAAAATTCGCAGCTGGCAGGAATTACTTTTGGTGAAGGTGAGTCGCCGCTTAAGGAAGCCAGCAAAATTGATATCAAGGATTCTATCTTTAAATGGAAATATCCATTATGGTATGACAAGGACATTAATGTGGATAATACTGTATTTGAAACTATGGCTCGCAGTGGTATTTGGTATACCAAAAATATTACTGTTAAAAATTCGGCTTTGCAGGCTCCAAAATTATTTAGAAGAGCAGAAAAAATAGTCCTAGACCATGTTCATTTTGCTAATGCTGCAGAAACAATGTGGACTTGTAAAGATATTAGGATTACCAATAGCCAAATTAACGGTGACTATTTTGGTAAAGATAGTCAAAACATCTACCTTGACCACGTTAGTGTTATTGGTAATTATGCTTTTGATGGTGCCCAAAATGTTGAAGTACATCATTCCACTTTTATTTCTAAAGATGCCTTTTGGAACTGTGAAAATGTTACTGTGTATGATTCAATAATAGATGGTGAATATTTGGCGTGGAATAGCCACAATATTAAGTTCATTAATTGTCAGATTGAAAGCGACCAGGGACTTAATTATATCGACCATCTGGAATTGAAAAATACCAGTTTAATTCATACTGACTTAGCTTTTGAATATGTTTCTAATATTAATGCCACGGTTTCAAGCAAAATTGACAGTGTGAAAAATCCCATTTCTGGTAAAATTTATGCTCCTGCAATCGGTAAATTAATTTTGGATCCCCAAAAAATTACTCCTAGTGAAACTGAAATTGACTGTGCTAAAATTGATACAAAAGTTAATCATTCAGATGAAAACCAGAAACCGAAGGACTAAATATCATGAATAAATATGATTTTATTAATGCACCGGATAGAAGTACGACAGACTCAGTCAAGTGGCATGTTAAAAAAGGCGATTTGCCAATGTCAATTGCTGATATGGACTTTAAAACTGCACCGGAAATTATTGCTGCAATGAAAAGGAAAGTTGATCTCGGTGTTTTTGGCTACGAGTGGCCTGAAGATGACTATTTTAAAGCAGTGGCTGACTGGTACGAAACAGAACATGGTCATCGGCCTCAGCTAGAATGGATGATTTTTACTACAGGAGTGATACCCGCAATTTCTGCAATTGTAAGGCGAGTTTCCCACATTGGCGATAACGTTTTAGTTCAAGCTCCTGTATATAATGTTTTCTACAATTCAATTGAAAATAATGGCCGACATGTTTTATCCAATGACTTGCAATTTGATGGCGAAAATTATGCAATCAACTGGGATGATCTCGAACAGAAATTAGCTTTACCTTTGACAACACTAATGATTTTTTGTAATCCGCATAATCCTATTGGTAAGGTATGGACTCAAGAAGAGGTACAAAAAGTTGCAGAACTATGTTATCAGCATCATGTCATACTTTTGTCTGATGAAATTCATGGCGACTTGGTACGCAAAGGACCAGATTATACCCCAACTTTTTCAGTAAATGGTCCTGCACGCGAAAATGTCATTTCATTAGTTTCACCTAGTAAAACTTTTAACGTTGCTGCACTACACGCAGCAACAGCGATTGTACCAAATAGTAATTTGCGCGCTATGGTTAATCGCGGCCTTAATAGTGATGAGGTAGCTGAACCAAATTTGCTAGCTATACCTGGAACAATTGCAGCATATGAACATGGTCACAATTGGCTAAAGGCGTTGATTAAGCAGCTAAATGTTAATTTCACTTATGCTGAAGAGTTCATCAATAAGAATCTTCCGCAAGTCAAAGTAGTTACAGGCGCAGCAACATACTTAATTTGGCTTGATGTAAGTCAAATTAGTAGCGACTCGCAAAAATTAGCGGAATACTTAGAAAAAACAACTGGTCTGGTTTTGTCACCGGGAAGCATTTATCGTGGAAATGGTCACGACTTTTTGCGTATGAATCTTGCTTGTCCCTTAACCATGGTCAAAGATGGCTTAGAACGATTAAAGGCGGGACTGACAGAATATTTGGCTTGAGAGCTTTAAAAAGACAACTATGGTAATTATCATAGTTGTTTTTTATTGCCTAAAAATTTTAAGCGTATCAAAAATATTTATAGTATTTTTTAATCCTTACAGATGTTAAAACTATATGTTTCTAAAAATCATATTGTTTCATGTGAAACTGGAAAAGTAACGAGCTAAATAGTTAAAGTAGGCAATCATGTAGTATTTCCCGGGAAATATTGCCAAACTAGGAAATAACATAAAAAATTTGATTTAAATCTGTAGTTAAAAATTAAGAACTGCAGTTATCTTAGCAAAATGGAATATATAAATTGCTTTTCTTCAAATTTTTATTAAATGATATATAAGGAAAAATAAAAAGCCGCTTAAACTAATTGCAGTTATGGCGACTTTTGGCTTTTAAAAACTACTTTTAACTAAGATTAAGAGCAATTTGTGAGATTAAGGTGTCCATAAAGTACATACCAAAGAAAACAAAAATTGCGACGATTAAAATCTTCCAGGATATTTTAGTCAGTTCTTTCAAACGGTGGGTAACTGATATTCCAGCAAATGCTAGAACAGAGGTTGTTAGTGACAAAAAGTCTACAGCATTGATAACGCGAACGCAGTAGGGACTAAGCAAACAAAAAATTAAAGAAACAATTGAAACCCAGCCTAGAATAGGAAAGCCCTGAATGATTTTCCAAGGTACTTTTTTCATCAGCATACTAATAACTATGCCTAATAGCGAAAAAAGCCATAACATACCTAAACCAATGAATGTGTCAGTAGTAATTGGTGTGCTTTTGGGATTTCTAATTAATTTAACCCATTGAACAAATAATACTAAGCTAACACTAAGTAAAAGAATGACAGCATCTTTAAATAATTCATATAAATTGTTTTCTTTAGTCATGATCTGGATAAACTTCTTTCTTTTTGTCTAGCAGGCTGGTGATGTGTGTGTACATGAATCTTTGCAGAGGCACTGCTAGGAAGTACATGATATAAGTGCCAATAAAACTAGTTAGTAACTGACTGGCCGCGGCAAAGGACAAAATAGTGTCGCTGTGTTTTGGTACCAAAGCTGCTAAAGATGATGAAGCTGCAGTCATCATTGAACTAGAACCAACACCGGCACTCATTGCAACAGCTTTATAGTTAAAGCCCATTCCTAGAAGAAGTGGAGCAAGGATTGAAAAGATAATTGAACCAAAAATGGTACCAATTAAATAAATTCCGAGTACGCCACGACCCTCAGGAGAATTTAGCGTGTATTTTTCACTAATATATGCTAGTTCACCTTCGCGACCCAAACCTAAGGTTGAACCTATAGCTTCTTCTCTTAAGCCAAGTAATAACGCTACAGGTAAACCGAAGATAATCGTGCCTAAATTACCTAATTCGTGGACTAGAAAAACCCAACCAACAGAAATAATTTCGTTGATTTTAGGAGCAACATTTGCCCCATACCGTGCCATTAAAGGCAACATGATAAGAATCATGTATTTACCGGCAAATTGTACCCGTTTATCGTTATAGAGTTTTTTGATAGATTTTGTTGGGATTAAATAAACTAAAATGGCAATAATTACCGCAAATACTAGAGGTAAGATAGAGATTTCAATTTTGCCGATTTTAAATACTTGGGTACTAATCATTTCAGAAACTGTATCTATTAACAACACTAAAATGATTAGCGGACCATACGCTTTTAAATATTTCATTTTATTTTGCCATCTTTTCTAATTCAGTTAGATATTCTTCTTTTGTTTTCTTATAAGTTTTTACCTGATCTAAGTTATTTGAAATCTTAAGAATACTGTTAAAGACAAATTCAGGGAAAATTGCTAGTACAAATTCAGGATCAACTAAAGTAAAATCATCACCATGAATTGTTCCGTTCCAGCCGCCATAACCGATTTGAATGGTTGGTATTAAGAAACTAACATCTCCAATATCACCTGCTGCCATTGTGTAGCCACGGTCTTCTATTAAACCAGGAATTTTTTCATTTGCAGAAAAGACGTCTTTCACTATAGCACTCATACTCTTACTGGAAATCAAAGGCAGGTAGCCAACTTGCCTTTCGGACTCAACTGAGCCACCGAGTGCTGAGGCACAGCCTTCTGCTGCCTGTTTAAAACGATTCATTAGTTTTTGTGCGTTATCTATGTCAAAAAATCGTAAGTCTGTCCCCATTTTAATGTGATCAGGAATAACATTAATTGATTCATGATTTTCGCCAACAATTACTGGATTAAATCTTATGCGATTGGGATCTTTAACTTGCTGACGTTGCAGAGCTAAAGCGGTATTAAATAATGTTGCTATGCTTTGAGCATTAATACCTGCATCTGGGGCGAAAGCCGCATGACTTGCCTTGCCATAAAAATCGAAATATTCAAAATTAAAGCCTGCAAGATCACAATTAATTTCGATAGTGCGTTCATCAAAATCTTCGCCAATTGCATGAACTGAAACACAATAGTCAATATCGTCAAAAATGCCAAGTTTAATAGCTTCTTGTTTGCCACCGAAGTAATCTAGTTTACCTGCCTCTTTTTCTTGTTTTCTCCAGGCAAGATCAACAAATTCTTCGGATGGGGTGAAGATAAATGCTAGATTAGCACCAAAATCTTCAAGTCGCTGATTGCTAATTACTTCATTCAAGATTGCAAGTGCAGTAGTGACTTGGGTGTAATGACCACAAGCTTGCGCAGCACCAGTATTTGTATCTGCTAATTTGTGATTGGGCTGATAGAGTGAGTCTATTTCAGCGATAATTCCAATAGTTTTCTGGCTGCCATTAGTTAACGTTACCTTTAAACCTGTACTTAGATAATGTTCGACTTTTAAATTGGGACTAATTTTGTTAATTTCATCTTCAATCTTTTTAGATGTTTTAAATTCTTTATAACCAAGTTCTGGATTATGAAGTAAAAAATCAGCAGTTTCAGCTAGTTCAGCATAGTATTTTTGAAAACTTGACATTGTATCCTCACTTTTTGTTTTATTATTATCATATGTGACAATAATAAGAATAAAATAAAATTAGCAACTATGCAAGAACAAAAATATTAGCTTGTATTATTAAAGTTCGTATTTTATAATTTTTTCTATCAAAATATGTTACTAGAGGGTAGGTATTGATATTTAGACGAAAAGAAAAAATAAATTATTGAAATTACTAAAAAAGCAGATAAATCACATTTTGATGATTTATCTGCACCCGAAATTATAGTTTAAAAGTTGTTTTTAAAACAGAAATAGTTAAGAGCTTTATCTGTAAAAGTAAAAAATATAAAATATATTGTAATACAAATTAAAAATATCAGAAGATTTCTACCACTAGCCCAAAATGGCCAACAATTCGGTAAAAATTTTTCAACCAAAATACTGCTTATCATTATGGAGAAGAAGTATGCCAAAAACTGATAAAGTTTAAAGTGTTTGGGCTTACTTCTTAATCTTTTTTGATTTGCTGTTAGTTTTTGTTTATTTGTTTCCATAATTACACTCTATTTTTAAAATATAAAAATTGCAACTGGACTTAAAGCTAAGGCAGTTACTTCTGAGATTGTCATTTTATTAATTTGAAATTAATCATTCCTTTGCTTTTTAATTTTTGTACCGGTACCTTTTAAATTATATAAAAAATTTAATCATAAGCAAGTGATTAATTTAATGTAAATATTATTTATCCTATGATAATTATATCAATATTTTATATACGTTTAAGATAATGTATATTATAAATATTGAAAAAGGTACTACCAGATCAAGCTAATATTTAAATTAAAGTAAATAATTGAAATGCTTTTATACTAAAAACAATTACTAAATTACATATTATCATTTGACAGAATCAATTTTTCAGTAGATACTGGCAAAAGTTTGGTTTGTAAATGCAGTTAAACTCAGTAATAGTCAGCTACTTGTTTGCTGGAAAGGTAAAAATATATTAGTTAAAGAATTACAGATTATACAGACTTTTATCGTTTGATTGATGCATGATAGTCAATTCTTGTTTCATGTGAAACATAATTATAATATGGACGCTTCCTCGATATTTTGAGTAATACCCAGTTAGCGTAATGAAAATTAAGATAGTCTGACTAATAAACGCTATTTATAAAATGACCTTCATTGAGATGATTACCATCGAATCTTGCTAAACAGATTGAACATTGACCACGACCATGTGTAAATGATGCAATCACAAAGTCTCCAGCTGAATATCAACAACATTTTTTGCCCATTTTTTCAACAACGCTCGATGTTTCATGCTTCGTAGTTGAATTTGCAGAAATTTTGATATACCACAGAATCACCATAAATCAGATTCGCATACAGAGGGACGAACAACTTTTAAAATTGCATCATTTCCTGGTTGAAGTTTGGGCATAGGACATTCTTTTAATTCACTCTGCTTAGTTTAATAAATGCTCCTGCTTTCATTTATACTAGCTCTTTAGTAAACAGGCCGATCTTTTCCCTGTGTATCTGGATCGGCAATTCCAATGCTGTCATTATCATATAATGCAGGATTGCGAACAATTTTTAAAATTGCGTCTGCAATGCTTTTGCGTGAACCTGAAATACCAATATAAGGTTCATTATGAGTAGTAATAGAATATTTGATTTCATTACGATCATTGAGCCAGGGTAAACGTAAAGTAGTATAATGCAAGCCAGATCTTGCTAAAAGTTTGTCCGAGTTAATGGCAGCCTGTAGTCCCGGCATAACAAATTGGTGATTCCACCGGCCAAATTCACCTCCAACTTCGTTATATATACCCAGAATGTTAGCAAAAATTACACGTGAAACATGGTTAACTTTCATTGCTTCAATTACGTTTTTAGTAATGATATTGTCTTTAGTGTGATCTACAACGTCTACGAAAACTATATCTTGTTTATGCATAGCTTTATTAACGGCCTGATTGTCAGTTAAATCAACTTCCATTATTTGGGCTCTGGATCCCAATGAACATAAGCGATGTGGATTGCGCAAACCCAGAGTCAATTTGATATCTTTAAAAGTATCTTCAGATAATATTCTGCTTTCAACGATTCGAGCTATTTGACCATTAGCCGCTAAAATTAAGAAATTCATAATTACACCCCTTTTTGTAATTAATATTCAGTATAGTAGGTTCGAGCAACTCTAAGTCAAATTTTAAATAATTGTCGTTTAGTTTAGTTGAAAGTGAAATATAAAAATTAAGTGCTTTATCCTACCTTGGTGAAGTTGCTAAAAAGGAGATAATAATGAAAAAGTTTAGAATTAAAGATGTAAGCGAATTGCTGGGAATTAGTACATATACTTTACGCTACTATGAAAAAATTGGTTTATTAAAATTTGTTAAACGTGACGAAAATGGGATTCGTGAATTTGAACCAAATGATCTGATAGTGATTAGTACAATTATTTATCTAAGAAAAACGGGAATGCCGCTTAAGGAAATCAAAAAGTATCTTCAACTAGCTGAGAATGGTATTGATACAGTTGAACAACGCAAAGAAATGTTTTTAAAACAGAAGCAAAAAGTGATAGAACAAATGAGAGTGTTGCAGAAATCAATGGAAGTAATTAATCGTAAGCTTAATTTTTATGATGAAGCTGCAAAAAAACATAGTATGAATGTATGCAGGGATGAGCGCAAAAAGTGGTTAGCGGAAATATTGTCTGGAAAAGAAAAAGTGCAATAACTGCACTAAAGGTACATTATTACACATAATTTATATTATTTAAGTTTAAACAAAGCAACTTGGGCAGGTTTAAAGCAAAAGATTAACATTATTTTAATCATAATTATTTGCTTTTGACGGCAGTAGCATTAAGATAATAAACCAAATATCTCCAATTATTGGTATTATCATAATTAGAACCCACCAGCCAGAGCGATTAGTATCATGTAAACGACGAAAACGCAAAGATAGCATTGCAATCCAAACAACGAAGGAAATAATGAGAGAACTAGTCTTTATACTCCAATCGCCCCAATTATAAATATCATTAATTGAATGGCCTAATAAACCTTCAACTAAATGCATTAAAACAAAAGCTAATACCCAGTTAATAATTACTGGCCACCAATATTCAGACCGATTAGCAGTGCCAGAAAAATTAAAAATATTCTGCCAGAACTTTTTATATGATTTAAACATTAAATATTTCCTCCTATTTATACCTAATAAACTAATCATAAAGCATTGTATTGGAATGAGCAAAGATAATGTTCTTATGTGAATTAATAAGCAATATTTTTGTTTTATTATTATAAAAGCGGTATCTTGAAATTGAATTTATTGAAGGGAGAAAGTACAAATGGACAATAAATTATCAGACCCGTTAAAACGTTATCATCATGATGATTTTCCTAAGCAATCACAAGAATATCCTGGACTGCAAAGTAAAATGGATCCAGTACCTGCTGGAGACATGAATGACTATGAAGGCCACGGCTTATTAAAAGGCCGTCATGCCCTTATCACTGGAGGTGATTCCGGTATTGGTCGTTCTGTAGCAATTGGCTTTGCCAAAGAAGGAGCCGATGTTGCAATTCAGTATCTGCCAGAAGAAGAATCCGATGCTAAAGATACAGCTGAACTCATTAAAAAGGCTGGACGTAAGGCAGTTTTGCTGCCAGCTGATTTCCGTAAACGCGGCGAAGCAGCAAAAGTTGTTGAAAAAGCTGTCAAAGAATTCGGCAGCCTTGAATTGTTGGTCATGAACTCTGCTATCCAACAAAATGTTGATGGTTTAGAGAATTTGTCAATGGATCAAGTTCACGATACCTTTGAAGTTAATATCATCTCAATGTTTGAAATGGCTAAAGCGGCTGTACCGCATATGAAACCAGGCAGTGTAATTTTGACCTCGACTTCTTTAGAAGGATTCAGTCCATCACCAATATTGCTTGATTATGCTGCTACCAAAGCAGCAATTGTCAGCTTTTCTATTAATTTGGCTCAAAGCCTTGCTCCTAAAGGAATTCGCGTTAACAGCGTTGCTCCTGGTCCGGTTTGGACTCCTTTGCAGGTTTGTGGTGGTCAGCCAACTGATGCACTTGCTACATTTGGTCAGGAAGTGCTATTGAAGCGTGCTGGACAACCTGATGAAATAGCCCATGTTTATATTTTCTTAGCCTCAAATCTGGCAAGTTATGTTACAGGACAAGTATATGGTGCAACAGGTGGACCGGCAATTAATTAAAGATAAGCAATAAAATCTTAGTTTCCGTTTTTGTTTCTATGTGAGCAAAAGCGGATTTTTTATGCAAAATTTGCTTTTTGGATAGGGCTTCAGTATATTAAATAATTAATTAGTATTTAATATCCAAAGAATAGGGGTGAAGAAATGAATAAAAGTATTTTTCAAAAAATAGCACTACTGTCGCAAAAAAATGCCAGGATTATCGCAGATGAGTGGCATTACGACGGACAATATGCTTTTTACGATATGAAAAATGATCAAGAAGATTATGATGAAATAATTTCTCCCAAAATGCGTAAAAATAACTACTTTCAGGTTTTGGATACAAACGACAACTTAGTCGCCTTCTTTTGTCTTGATCCAGATAAGAAGAAAAAAGAACAAGTTGAAGTTGGGTTGGGACTAGCTCCTAATCTAACTGGTCATGGTCTAGGCAGCGAATTTATAACTGTCATTGAAAATTTTGTCAAAGATAACTATGACTATAAAGTAATTGTTTTATCCGTTGCTGACTTTAATTTGCGTGCAATTAAGGTCTACCAAAGAGCTGGTTATGTCAAAAGAAATACTGAAATGGTACATTCAAATGGTGGCAGCTATAAATTTGATATCATGTCAAAGAAAATTTGAGTTTAGCTTTATAGATATTTTATGAAAGAATTGCAGGTGGAAATAATGGACAAAACATGGCAAACAATGTCTGAAGCAGCGAAAAAAGTGCAAGGGTTCACTGCTATTGGTCCTCATATGGAAGCTGGTGGTGTCGCTACTGCTGTTCTAGCTGAATCAGGAAAAATTTATACGGGAGTTTGCGTTGACAAAGCTTGCGGATTAGGTGTTTGTGCAGAATGCAGTGCTCTTTTTAATATGATTACCAATGGTGAAACCAGAATTAGCCGGATTTTAGCACTAATGGCAGATGGTAAAAATGGTGCGCCGTGTGGAGCTTGCCGCGAGTTTATTGTTCAACTAATGGAAAAAGATTACCAAAATGTTGAAGTGATGCTGGATTATGAAAGAGGGAAGGTCGCTACAATTGGTGAACTGACTCCAGAATGGTGGTTATAATGGACGAAAAAGTAAAACAATTCTGGTATAACTTTTGTCTTAAGCACAATTTGGCTATTGCTACTAAAGTTGATGCCTGGGCTTTTGGTTCTAATAAAGAAGATGCAGAAGAATTGGCTGAACTAGTTGACAAGGGAATCAAAACTGCCACAACTTCGGAATATGTACCGGGTGATGAAGATATGCCTAAAGTTGGCGATTGGAACATAATTCTCGATGGTCAAGGTAAACCCGTCTGTGTTGTCCAAGATAAAGTTGTAGAAATTATTCCGTATAATCAAATTTCTGCAGAGCATGCTTATCATGAAGGTGAAGGAGACCGTAGTTATCAATATTGGCGCAAAGTTCATGATCAATTCTTTGAAGAAGAATTTAAAGCCAATGGTCAAAAATTTTATCCGCAGGCACCAATGGTATGTGAGATTTTTGAAAAAGTTGAATAATTTGTCTGTTGAAAAATTAAATAAATATGATATAGTTGAAACAATTTAGGAAATGAAGGTAATGCAAAAAATGGAGAATTAATTTCTGGTTTTATTAGTAAGCAAAAAAGTTTGATAACCAATGCTTTTATCATGCATTTTTGCCGATAATCAGAAATTAGTATTGTTCTCTATTAAGGTGGCGCTTTAATTTCACCGCTTTTTGTGCACTGCTAATCAAATTATGGGCAATTTGGTTATCAGTGCTTTTTCTTTAGCAAAAAGCAGGTGTTAACATGGAATATATTAAAATAACGAATCTTAAAGTAGAGTATCAAGGTGAGGTTTTATTTCAAGCTCCACATTTAAATGTTCAAGACCAGCAAATAATCGGTTTGATAGGTGATAATGGTGTAGGTAAAACTACGTTAGTTAACATTATTGCTGAAAAGCCTACAGTTTTTGAGGTAGAAGGTCAAGTTAAAAGAAATTGCCATACTATTTTAGTACCACAAATTTTAAATAACAGTGAGCAAAGTGGTGGAGAAAAGGAAAAGGCAGCTATTGTTCGAGCATTACTTCAGATAAATCAAACTCAGAATTCTCTGCTAATTTTGGATGAGCCGACATCTAATTTAGATATTGAGCAACAAAGATGGCTAATTAAAGCCTTAGACAGTTTAAAACAACCAATTCTGTTAATTAGTCATGATCAGGCTTTTTTAAGTAAGCTTGTCAATGTTATCTGGCAGATCAAGGACCAGCAAGTTCATGAATTTAAGGGTACTTATGACGAATACCAGCAATTTCTTAGAGCACAAGAAAAAAGGCAGAATGCTGAGTATGTTCAAAAACAAGTTGAAATTAAAAAACTAAGAAAAAATCAAGTGGATTACGAAACTAGGGCTAAAAAATCTACTAAGAAAAAGAAAAATATATCTTGGTCCGATTGGAAAATAAGAGATAGTAGCGGTTTAGAGAAAAGCCTTTTTCGTAAAAGTACTTTACTGAAAAGGCGTATAACTAAAGCAGAAATGACGTTGAAAAAGCCGCAAGTTCATCAGCCAATCACTTTAGGTAATATTGAAAATATGAATCTGGAGCTGTCTCAGAAAAGCAGCATAGTCAGATTCAAGACTCAAGATGTTGCTGTTCATAAAAAGCAATTATTCAGTATAACTAAAGAATTGAAAATCAAAGGAAAAGAAAAAATAGCGTTAACTGGAAAAAATGGTGCTGGAAAATCAGTTTTTTTAGCAAAATTATTTCACAAAGAACTGGCTGTCTGGCTTAATCCGCAGCTAAAAATGGGCTATTTCCAACAAAATATGGCGCAGGAAACTGAAGAAACAGCTACAGTAAAAGAAGTAATATATAAAAACAGCATTTTTAATAAAACCACTACAATGCAGCTTTTAGGTGACTTACATCTGCAAAGGTCTTTGGATAACCAAGTTAGTGCTTTGAGTGGAGGCCAGCTGGTTTGTTATAAATTGGCAAAAGTGCTTTTAGGTGAACATAACTTGCTGATACTTGATGAGCCGGACAACTTTTTAGATATTTCATCTATTAATGCTTTAGAAGAATTTTTAAGAAACTATCCGTTTGCTGTTATTGTAGTTTCTCACGATCAGAAATTATTAAAAGATTTAAACTTTACTTCTTGGAAAATAAAAAATCATAAGTTGATAACGCCTAGTGATTTTTCGAGTAAAGAAAATGCCAAAAATGCTAATCAGATTAGTTTATTGCAATTCAAATTAGACAAACTGATTTCTGATCCTAATGCTTCATTTAATGACATTGAAAATATTTCCCGGGAAATAAATAGGATTTCTAAAAAGGACTAAGTCTTATTAACTGCGGTAATAGCAGGAAAATTATTGTAGCTAGTACAATTTAAAAAATTATAGATGACTTGTTTTTAGTTTAAGTATTTTGCTATAAAACAATTAAGGGGGCAATATTAAAAACAAATGGCACACGTAAATTGCTAATAACTATTATAATGTTAATAACTAGTAGTATAAGTTTAATTAAGGAGGAAAAATGACAAAACCAATTATTGGCATTGCAGGATCTGAAATGATTGATTCTGCTGGAATGTTTCCAGGATACAGACGTAGTTATGTTAATGAAGACTATGTGGATTCTGTTGTTAAAAATGGCGGAATTCCCTTCATAATTCCTTTTACTGAAGATGATGAAGTTATTAAAAGCCAGATGGCTCATGTACAAGGATTGATTTTATCTGGAGGACATGATGTTGATCCTCACTTATATGGTGAAGAATTAATGCCTAAGATTGGTCCCATTTGGCCTCAGAGAGATCACTTTGACATGTTGCTTTTAAAAATTGCTGAAGAAACTAATAAACCTGTTCTGGGAGTTTGTCGTGGGGCACAAATTATTAACGTAGCACATGGCGGCAGTCTCTACCAGGATATTAGTTATCGCTCAGAGCAAACTCTAAAACATGAACAAGGTCATACACCTGATTTACCTACTCATAAAGTAACAATTAAGGGAAACAGCTTGTTGGCTAAAACATTAGGTAAGACGGAGTGTATGGTTAATTCTTTTCACCACCAATTAATTAAAAAGGTCGCCCCGGATTTGCTTGAAGTTGCAGATGCAAGCGATGGCGTACCGGAAGGGCTTGAAAATAAACAGGGTACTGTTTTGGCGATTCAATGGCACCCAGAAATGCTGCATAACAATCCGGATACAAAATATATGAATAATTTATTTAAATTTGTGGTTGAAAACGCCAAGTAGGGAGTAAATATGACTCAAAATAAAAACGCAGGAGACAAACTTGGCTTTTGGTCGATTGTTCTTTTAGCTATTAACTCAATTATTGGTTCTGGTATCTTTTTAACGCCTGGTAGTGTAGTTAGTCAGGCAGGGAGTAAAGCTTTAATTGTTTACTTCATTGCTGCAATTTTTGCCTCAGTCTTAGCAATTTCATTTTCAGCAGCTGCTAAGTATGTAACTAAATCTGGTGCTTCTTATGCCTATTCTAAAGCTGCTTTTGGTGATAACGTTGGTTTTTACGTTGGTATCTTGCGTTACTTTTCTGCTAGTGTTGCTTGGGGAGTAATGGCTGTCGGTGTAATCAAATCGACTATTTCTATTTTTGGTGGCAATCCTGACAATTTTTTAAATGTCACCATTGGTTTTATTATATTAATGATTGCAGTAACTGTAATTAACTTATTTGGGCAAAAATTTGTGAAACTTGTAATGAACATGGCTACAGCAGGCAAATTAGCTGCATTAATTTTAATTATTGTGGCAGGAGTCGTTTTGCTTATTACCACTGGAGCCAGCCATAGCTTATCATCCGTTGACCAAATAACGCAAAATGGACAAAGAATAGTACCAACTTTAACTACTACCGGACTTGTGATGGCTGTTGTTTCAGCATTTTATGCTTTTACCGGTTTTGAATCAGTTGCTTCTGGTTCGGAAGATATGCAGGAACCGGAAAAGAATTTACCTAAGGCTATTCCACTGGCAATTTTGGTTATTGCTGCTATTTATATTGGAGTAGTCGCTGTAGCAATGGTTTTGGATCCTAAGGCATTGATGACGACTAAACAAGTGGTAGCAATTAGTGCGATTTTTAAAAATGATATATTGCGGGATGTAATTTTAGTTGGAGCGCTTATTTCGATGCTGGGAATAAATGTTGCCTCTAGTTTTAATGCACCACGCATTTTGGAGGCAATGGCCCGTGAACATCAACTACCAGGTACTTTAACCGAAAGGACTAAAAATAACTTTCCCATTAAAACTTTCTTTATTTCTGAAGCATTAGCAATTTTAGTACCCTTAGCTTTTCAATATAACATGACTAACTTAATTACGTTGAGTGCTATGGTCAGATTTTTAGGCTTCATCATTGTTCCTCTGGCAGTAATCTGCTTTTACTATGGTAAAAATAAGCAGCCAATTTTACCGGCTCCTAAAAATGTATGGACTGATATTTTTGTACCAATATTGTCAATTGCTTTAGTAATCTTTTTGCTAGTTAAATATAATTGGCAAGCTCAATTTGGTATTATTGAAAATGGCAAAGTCGTTGGTGTTAACTGGTACGCGATTTTTATGATGATTTTTGGCTTCATAATTTTGCCGCTGTTTATGTTTTGGTTTTCCAGAAAAGAAAGAAGCAGTCAGCAATAAATTTTAAAATTTACAAAAAACCGGACTAGACAATACTAGTTCGGCTTTTTTTCACTGTTAATTAATGTATTTACGGAAGAAGTTTAGCTCATCTTCATTACATTTCTTGGCCAAGTCATCCTTTTGATTAACATGAAAAACATGACCTCGTGGATGTTTCTTATCACCATAGAAATGAAGTTCATGGTAAATATTTTTGGCTTTCAGATAGCCTGAAAGCATATAGGCGTTATCACGTAAGAAATCATCAGTGCATGTCATTAAAAAAAGCGGTGGCAGTGCTTGGGTCAAAAATTGTTCGGCGTTTAATTCTTCATGCTGATTTAAACGAATTTCAGGTCTGAAATAGGCTTCCGGTGCCCCAGTATATGATGGGATTTCAGTTAGGAAGTAGGCGCCACAATTTAAAGCGGCAGCTTTAATTGTTAAACGGGGTACTGAATAACCAAAATACTTGCGGTATTCATTGTTAGTGTAAGCTGCTAAAATTTGTTCTCCCATTTGGCCGCCGGCACTGTCTCCAACAATAAAGACGTTATTTAGATCGAATTGATATTTTGTCGCATTTTCCTCTTGGGCTACCCAGTGAAACACGCGGTTGATATCATCCAGTTCTCCGGGATAGACCACATCTGGTGCTAAACGATAATTGGCGTTAACTATGGCAAATCCTTCTTTAGCCAGAGCCAAGCAATAAAACTGATAGGTTTCTTTGGTGCCATATATCCAGCCGCCACCGTGAATATTTACGATTACCGGTAATTTAGCAGAAGCTTTATTCTTTGGTAAATAAACATCAAGTATCTGATATTTAGGATCTTCACCATAGGATATATCATCAAACCGGTCTACTTCCGGAATTTGTGTTGGCAATCCAGCATCGCGCTGATCATCACCTTTTTTAATTGCAACTCGTGTTTCTTCAACTAATTTTCGATAATCAGGTTCTGACATTTTGCAGCTCTCCTTTTTTGAAATCGCTTTAGTATTATATTCTACTTCATTACAAGTAAAAAAGAAGGATATAAAATCATTTTAAAGCGATTATTGAATACTTTTTTAAGAAATAAACACAGCCTGTAACTAGTCAATCCACGTGCTTTTTTCGGATAGTTCCGCATGCTTTAAAGCTGTGAAAACTTGTTGAAAATATTCCTTTTTTTCATATCCTTTGCGATAGGCAATGCCATTGGCAAAAGAATTATTGTAATTCAATAAAATAATGGCAAATTTAAGGCAAAGTATCAAATCTGATATCTAGATATTATTCTTTAAAGAAAAAGCCTAACTTAAAAAATTGGGTCTGTAATATGCTTTCAAAAGTTGTCTGTGTTCTGCTGATTTTGGTAAAAATCATCAACAAATCATTAATATACTAATCAAAAGCGATGATAAATTAACTATAAATATAAGCCATAAAAAAACCAAACTTGTTTAAGTTTGGTTTTTAAAATATCAGCTACTTTAGTTATTATTCACAGCAATAAAATTCTGATATGCTTCATTCTCTGAAGTAGTGGTAATCTTAAAATTATTAAAATCGGGCTGCTTCTGGTGCAAGTCATTTTCTGCAACGTCAATATAATGTGTAACTGTCGCATTTCCAATTAATTCAATCCAATAGCTATTGGCGTTGCGATGTACCTTTGTTTGGACAAATCCTCCGGGATTTGAAACAGTCAGCAATTTATCAAACAGATCCTGTGACTTGTTGGTCAAAGCGTAAATTAAGCTTGCTGCAGACATGCCAGTACCACAAGCGTTGGTAAAACCAACACCGCGCTCAAAAGTGCGAACGAAAAGGTGGTCAGAACTCAGAACTTGAGCAAAACTGACATTTACTCCATCTGGAAAATAAGGATTTTTATGATTTAATTTTGTTCCTAAATTTGCTAACAAGTCACTTTTTAAAACATCATCTGAAACTAAACTAATCAAATGAGGATTGGGAACAGCAACTGCTGAAAAAGTTAACTTGGGTGCAAATTCAGGTACTGCTTGGTTTAATAGCTCAGAGCAATCTAAGTTAGTAAAAGGAAGATCTGCAGCTGCAAAACTGACCGGGCTGATTTCGACACTAACTGCTTTAACGTTTTGCGCCCAGTCCGGCTGACAACTGACACGCAAATCGCTTTGCATTGTTTCGACTTTGAAAGATTGCTTGTGAAATTTTTGCGCTAGATAACGGCCCACAGTCCGTAAGCCATTGCCACACATGGAAGCAAAAGAACCGTCAGCATTAATGACCTGCATTTTGCCTATGGCTTGTGAGTGCTGCGAATTGCTGATCACTAACAAACCATCAGCTCCGTTTAATAATCCTGTGGCGGAGTTAGTTATTTGTTGGGCCAAATTTACTAATTCATTTTTAGTTAAAGGGTTTTGCAATTGGGTTTGATCTAGTAGAAAAAACGTATTCTGTGAACCGTGAACTTTTTGTAGTTGTACCATAAAAATTGCTCCTTAAATCAATTAAAAAACTGGTGGTAAATTTCTCTAACAGCAGCTGCTGCGTCTGCTTTTTTAGTACCTAGCATAATTGAGATCCTTGAAGCACCTTGGTTAATCATATGAATTGCAATATGCTTTTGTGCCAAAGGCAGCGTGATATTCTTCATTACCCCAATTTTGTTTTTCATTCCTTCTCCTACAACCATGATAATGGCATAGTCATCAATCCACTCTAATTGATCAGGATTAAGTGCCTGTTGAATTTCAAGACACATTTGCTGTTGCACTTGCTTGTTAAATTGGCGTTTGTCAAAGATCACAGTTAAATCGTCAATTCCTGAAGGCATGTGTTCATAAGATATATTAAATTTATAAAAAATTTGTAGTAATTTAAGAGTAAAACCGACCTGTTTATTTAGCAAGTATTTATGTAAATATAATGCGGCAAAATGACCAGAACTAGCTACTCCTGTAATTGTACTTTGAGTCTGAAAATTATTTTCAGGTACGATCATTGTTCCCGGCAAATCTGGATGATTGGTATTTTTGACATTAATTGGTATTTGCCCTTCAATTGCAGGAATAATCGCTTCATCGTGAAAAACTGAAAAGCCCGCATATGACAGTTCTCGCAACTCGCGGTAGGTCATGACCTTAACGGCATGGGGATGCGTAACTATTCTAGGATCAGCAGCGTAAATAGCATCGACATCAGTGAAATTTTCATAAAGGTCAGCGTCAAGCCCACGTGCCCAAATGGCTCCAGTAATATCAGATCCACCTCGAGAAAAAGTAGCAATTAAACCGTCTTGAGTAACACCATAAAAGCCAGGAACAATTAATAAGTCTGAAGTTTGAGTCCACTTCTGCAAATTGCTGTAAGTTTCCGGCAAAACCTGGGTGTCATTAGGGTTGTCAGTCACAATAAAACCAGATTCTTTAGGGTCTAAGAAACGAGCTGGTATATGACGATTTTGTAAAATTAAAGTCAAAAGCTGAGCATTTAGTTTTTCTCCATGCGCTTTAAAGCCTGCCATTAAAAAATCTTTACTTGGATAAGAAACTTGAGGTAGATTATATAATTCCTGCAATAAAGGCTTTAATAATTGTTCGGGTATTTTAAAATAAGCGGCAATGTCATGATACCTGGACCAAATTGTTGTAACAGTTTCACTATAATTTTGTTTATTAATTGTTTCCTGGGCATATTTTATTAATAAATCTGTTACTTTAGTGTCATTTTTATATCTTTTTCCTGGCGCTGAGGTAACTATGATTTTTCGAGTTGGATCAGCGTTAATAATTTTTAAAACTTTTTGAAATTGTTCTCCGTCAGCTAGAGAACTACCACCAAATTTTACAACTTTCATGTTAATACCTTTCACAATTAAATTTAATTTAAGTAATTAGTATTGGATTTTAACATTAAAATTTTAATCTTCAACCGAAAAAGAAAGTTGCTAATTAATAACGCTATTATTTCTCTTAAGAAAACTTTGGTAAAAAAGCTGTCGATAAATGCCGGTTTTAATAGCCTTTGCTACAACTTTTAAATAATTAATTGCAAAAAATAATTTTGAGGAATTGAAAGTTAAAAAATATTTGTCGGTAAAAATGGTTGACAATCATATTAATTAATAATAATATTTTAATAAATCGAAGAGGTTGCAACCAACAAAAGTAGCTGGTGGAGTTTCTGCAAAAGCTGAGAAACCAGTTAAAGGGGCGGTTGCCGAAGCGTTAATTATTGCGGTAATTAATTAGCTGGGACGTAATCTAACAGGTTACGGACTGTCGCAATTTTATATTCGCGGAGCGCTATCGACAAAATTGATACCAGATAATAACTTGAAGGACTCTTTTGTTAGGCACAACAAAAGAGCCTTTTTTATTTAACAAAAGGGAGAGACTTAAATGGCTGCTAATGATTATTACCAGACTAACGCTCAAGGTCACTTGGCAATTGGTGGAGTAGATGCATTGAAACTGGCAAAAGAATTTGGTACTCCATTAGTTGTTTATGACGTACAAAAAATCAAACAGCAATTTCAGGCTTTCCAAAAGGCATTCACAGAAGAAAGTGTAAATTATGCAATTAGTTATGCCAGTAAGGCTTTTGCTACAATTGCGATTTATCAGGTAATTAATGAACTTGGCGGACATGTTGATGTTGTTTCTGGCGGAGAATTGTACACGGCATTAAAAGCAGGATTTCCGGCAGAAAAAATCAGTTTTCATGGTAATAATAAGACAGCAGATGAGTTATTAATGGCTGTGCAAAACCATGTCGGCGTGATTGTTTTAGATAATTTTTATGAAATTAAGTTGCTGACGCAAACTTTGCAAAAAACAAATGCTCAAGTGCAAGTAATGCTGAGGCTAACTCCAGGGGTCTCAGCACATACTCACGAGTATGATCAAACTGGTCAAGAGGACAGTAAATTTGGTTTTGATATTAGATCAGGCCAAGCCGAGCAGGCATTTTTAGAGGTAAAAGCTAATAAACAGATGGACTTGATTGGCTTGCATGCACATATCGGTTCACAAATTTTGGAAACAGCGGGTTTTAAGCTGGAAGTTGAAAAACTTATGCAACTGGTCAATAACTGGAAACAAAAATATGATTACCAGCCTCAAGTCTTAAATTTAGGTGGCGGGTTTGGCATTAGATATACCAAGCAGGACAAAGTTTTGACTGCGCAAACTTTTATCAGTCAAATAGTGCAGACAGTTAAAAAATGCATACAAGAAAGTCACTTAAAAATGCCGGCTATCTGGATAGAACCGGGTCGTTCAATTGTAGGAGAGGCTGGTTATAGCTTATATACAGTTGGTGCACGCAAAGAAGTACCGGGACTATTGCCTTACGTTACAGTAGATGGTGGTATGGGAGATAATATCAGACCGGCACTTTATCAAGCACAATATGAGGCATTATTAGCAGAAAATCCTCATGCAGAGCCTGAAGAAACTGTCAGACTGGCAGGGCGCTATTGTGAATCAGGCGATATTCTGATTAACGAACTGGCACTGCCTCAAAGTAAACCAGGTGATGTAATTGCAGTTCTGGCAACTGGGGCTTATGGCTATAGTATGGCTTCAAATTACAACCGTGTTCCACGGCCAGCCGTTGTATTTGCAGAAAATGGTCAAGCACAAGTAGTAGTTACACGTGAAACTTATGCGGATCTAATCAGCCATGATCGCTTTTATCAAACGAAAGGATAATTAATAAATATGAAAAAAATGTCGGCTGCTGAAATCATTGATTTCATTGCTAATTCAACCAAAAAAACACCAGCTAAGGTATATGTCAAAGGCGAAATGTCTAAATTAGATTGGCCTGAAGACTGCAAAGTTTTTACTGAAACTCACACCGGTGTCGTTTTTGGAGATTGGCAAATTTTAAGTCCTTTTTTAGAAAAAAACGCAGAAAAGATAACATATTATCAAGTGGAAAATGTCAGTCGTAATTCTGCCATTCCATTATTGGATTTAAAAAATATTTCCGCCAGAATTGAACCGGGTGCGCTTATCCGTGAAAACGTTGAGATAGGGAAAAATGCTGTAATCATGATGGGTGCAGTCATTAATATTGGTGCGGAAATTGGTGAAAATGCCATGATTGATATGAATGCTGTTTTGGGCGGTAGAGCAATCATTGGTGCTAACAGCCATGTAGGAGCGGGTGCCGTAATTGCCGGAGTTGTCGAACCGGCTTCAGCACAACCTGTGAAAATTGGCAAAAACGTTTTGATTGGTGCTAATGCCGTGGTTTTAGAAGGAGTCCAAGTTGGCGACCATGCGGTAGTAGCCGCCGGGGCGGTAGTAACAAAAGATGTGCCTGCGAACAGCGTCGTTGCCGGAGTGCCGGCAAAAATTGTTAAAACGCGTGATCAAAAAACTGCCTCTAAGACAGGAATTGAACAGGGATTAAGAAAGCTGTGAATTAATGTTAACTTCTGAGCAACTTGTTAAAATCCGCCGCGATTTACATCAAATCCCTGAATTAGCCTTGCATGAACACCAAACACAAAAATATTTATTACAGATTATTGGCAATTTTACTCAAAAATATATTGAAGTTCGCACATGCCCTGAGCTGCCCACAGCAATATTGGTCAGGGTTAAGGGAAGCAAACCGCAAAAAACAATCGGTTATCGAGCAGATATTGACGGCTTACCTATTGAAGAAAAAACGGCTTTGCCGTTTACTTCCCAAACTCAAGGTCAAATGCACGCCTGTGGTCATGATATTCACATGACAGTGGCACTGGGAATTTTGGATTATTTTTGTGAACATCAGCCAAAGGATAATTTGCTTTTCTTTTTTCAACCAGCTGAAGAAAGTGAAAGTGGCGGTAAAAAAGCCTATGAGGCTGGAATCTTTACTGGCAAATGGCGTCCAGACGAGTTTTTTGCCTTGCACGTTACTCCTGACTTACCTACTGGCACAATTGGCTGCCGTTTAGGAACATTATTTGCGGGGACAACTGAAATCAATATTGATTTATATGGTAAAGATGGACATGCCGCATATCCACAACAAGCCAATGATATGGTAGTAGCTGCTGCTTCTTTAATAGAACAAATTCAGACAATTGTCTCACGTAGTATTGATCCCATTGCAAGCGGAGTTATCACAATAGGAAAGGTCAGGGCTGGAACAGTTAGAAATGCTATTGCAGGTCATGCTCATCTAGAAGGAACTATTCGCGGACTAACCCAAAAAATGATTGAAAGAATCGATCAGCGCCTGCGGTATGTGACTCAAGGAATAGCGCAGAGTTTTAATGCTAAAGTTGATTTGCAGCTTAATCAGGGTGGTTATTGGCCAGTTGAAAATGACCCCCAAATTACAGCAGAATTCATTAATTATATGAAGAAAAATCCTCAAATTGATTACCAAGAGATGCAACCGGCTATGACAGGGGAAGATTTTGGCTACTTACTGGCACAAATTCCCGGTACCATGTTCTGGCTGGGGGTGAACGATAATTCTCAACTTCATTCTGCAACCTTTAACCCACACGAAGAAGCAATAGTAACAGGAATTAAAGCAATGGTAGGCTTTTTACTGAGTCATATGTAGCTCAAAAGGAGAAAAAACATGACTAATTTTGATAAAGCAGATTTATTGACCGCGATAATTACGCCCTTTAATAAAGAAGGAAAAGTTGATTATCCCGGACTGAAAAAATTGACAGAACATTTAATTAATACGGGCAGCAATGGTTTTGTGATTGGTGGCACCACTGGGGAAACGGCAACCATGACCCATGATGAAAAAATAGAACTATATACTAAGTTTGCTCAAATAATTGCAGGACGAGTACCTGTAATTGCGGGCACGGGCAGTAATAATACTGAACAGACAGTTGCATTTACTCAAGAAGTAGGGCAAATTCCCGGCATTGATATGGCACTGGTAGTAGCACCTTACTATAACAAGCCGGATCAAAGAGGCATTATAGCCCACTTTGAAAAGGCGGCTGAAAATTCGCCTGTACCAATCATTATTTATAACATTCCAGGTCGGACTGGAATTAAGATTAGCAAAGAAACTTTGGTTAGTCTGTCGCATAATCCTAAAATTGCTGGTGTTAAGCAATGTGCGGAGTTAGAAGACTTAGAATATATTGTTGAACACGCAGCAAAAGATTTTTTGGTATATACGGGCGAAGACTTGCAGTCTTTAACTGCTAAAGTTTTAGGAGCAAAAGGAGTGATTTCGGTAGCTTCTCATGTTTATGGCTCGGCCATGCGTGAAATGTATAATGATTTAGATCAGGGTAAAGTAGCTGCAGCAGGAAAATTGCAAAGACGACTAATGCCGAAGATGCAAGCCTTGTTCATGTATCCTTCACCATCTCCAGTTAAAGCCGTCCTAAATGCACAAGGCTTACCAGCTGGTGGCTGCCGGCTACCTATTGTGGACTTAAATGAAGCAGAAAAGCGGCAATTAGCTGTTCATTTAGGTTTAGCTGATTCGGCTTTATTACATAAACTGCCGTTAGAATTAGGAGTATAATATGGAAAAAATTTTAGTAGCTGGAGCTACAGGATCTATGGGCAAGCAAACTGTCCAGTTGGTAGAAAAATTACCTGATTGTCAATTGGTAGCAGTTTTGGCACCAACGGCATCTAAAAGTTCAGAATTTGGAGCTTCAGTTAAATGCTTTGACAATTTGACTGCTGTCGATATTGATGCCGATATTTGGATTGATTTTACCACCCCACAAGCCGTTTATGAAAATACTAAATTTGCTTTAAAGCACCATATGCACCCCATTGTGGGAACAAGTGGTTTAACCCCAGATCAAACAAAAAAGCTGCAAGCAATTGCACAAAAAGAAAAAATTGGTGGCATTATTGCTCCAAATTTTGGGTTGTCGGCTGTCTTATTAATGAAGTTTGCACAAGAAGCGGCCCGTTATTTTCCAGATGCAGAAGTCATTGAAATGCATCATGCTGATAAAAGGGATGCACCTAGTGCTACGGCTATTGCTACCGCCAAAGTGATTGCAGAAAACCGCAATTCAGAAAATTGTTCTCAAACTGCGAATGATTCTGCAGCTCGCGGTGCTGATTATGATGGCGTCCCTGTTCATTCCATTCGCTTGCCAGGATACGTAGCTCACGAACAAGTGCTTTTTGGCGGTCCCGGAGAAGCTTTAACTATCAGACAAGATTCATTTTCTCGTTCTTCATTTATGCAGGGCGTGAAAGTGGCCTTGAGTCGGGTAATGGATTTACCAGATTTAATGGTCGGTTTAGACCAGATTTTATAATTTATAAGGAGAACAAAAATGCCACAATTAGCTACTGATTTAACTTCAATTATTCATACACCATTAGAAAAAATCCCTCCTTCTGGTATACGTGCTTTTGCCCAAAAAGTTGAGGACATTCCAGATTTAATAAAATTAACCTTAGGAGAACCTGATTTAAATACACCTGAACATGTCAAAAAAGCAGCTGCTCAGAGTATTTTAGATAATGATTCACATTACTCTGCTCAAAAAGGAACACCCAGATTACGCAAAGCCATTAGCAATTTTTTACAGCGCAAGCAGGGCTTAACTTATGATCCTGACAGCGAAATTGTAGTTACAGTGGGTGCAACTGAAGCTATAGCCGCAACAATGCTGGCTTTGTTTCAACCGGGGGATGAAATTATTGTACCTACTCCTTCTTATGCCCTTTATTTTCCATTAATTCAATACACTAAAGCTGAGTTGGTTGCTATTAATACAGCAGAAACAAATTTTGTGTTAACTCCCGAAGATTTGGAAAAGACACTGGATGAGCACCCTCATGCTAAAGCAATTTTACTGAATTATCCTACTAATCCAACTGGCAGGGAATGTCCCAGTTCTGTTTTAGAGCAAATAGCACCGATCATTAAAGAGCATCATCTTTATGTAATTTCTGACGAAATATACGGTGAGCTGACTTATAACTTTAATCACGTATCGATTGCGCATTATTTACCCGATCGTACACTACTAATTAATGGCTTGTCCAAGTCCCATGCGATGACCGGTTACCGTTTGGGTTATGTGACTGGACCGGCCGCTTTAATTAGCTTAATTGCAAAAATGCATGCATTCTTAGTTACAGCTCCATCAAATCCGGCGCAAGCAGCGGCTGCTGAGGCCTTAGAAAATGGTGATCAGGATCCGGTCGCAGTGCGACCAGTTTACCAAAAACGGCGTGACTATATTGTTGATGCATTAAACAAAATGGGTTTAGAAACTCATGCCAGTGAGGGCGCATTTTATGTTTTTGCCAAAATACCGGCAAGTTATGGTAAGGATGATGAAGCCTTCGCACTGGATTTGGCTCATAAAGCCAAAGTTGGTGGCACTCCGGGTAATGCTTTTGGCCCTGGCGGAGAAGGCTATATTCGCTTTTCTTATGCTGCCAGTGACGAAAATCTACATACTGCGATGAGTCGAATCCAAAAGTTTTTAGCAGAAAAGGGTGAAATTTGATGAGAGAATACTCAGTTGCAATTTTGGGTGCTACAGGTGCAGTAGGTCAACGTTTAATTAGTGAGCTGGAAAAAGCAGCAATTCCAGTCAAGCAAGTTAAGTTGCTGGCTTCCAAGCGTTCAGCAGGCAAGAAGTTACAATTCAAAGGGCAAGAAATTACAGTTGAAGAGGCACAACCTGAATCATTCACTGGCGTTGACTTGGTTTTATCATCTGCTGGCGGTGCTGTTTCAAAAAAATTGTTGCCTGAAGCTGTAAAAAGGGGGGCAGTGTGTGTAGATAATACTAGTGCTTTCCGTATGAATGATGATGTTCCATTAATTGTTCCTGGAGTTAACGATGACCAATTAGTTAGTCATCATGGCATCATTGCTAATCCTAATTGCTCGACTATTCAGATGGTAGCTGCACTTTATCCACTCCACATCAAGTGGGGTATTAAGCAAATCATCGTTTCAACTTACCAGGCTGTTTCTGGCGCTGGCAAAGCGGCTTGGGATGAACTACTGCAACAAGCACAAGATAGGCTGAATAATCAACCAACTGAAGCCAAAATTTTGCCAACTGCGTCTGCTAAAAAGCATTACCCCATGGCGTTTAACCTATTGCCTCAGATTGATGTTTTTGAAGATGATGGCTATACGCATGAAGAATGGAAAATGATTCATGAAACTAAAAAAATTTTGTTTAATGATCAGGATTCAAAGCAAATAAAAGTTACTGCTACTTGTGTTCGTGTGCCAGTTGAAATTGGTCATGGTGAAACGGTTTATTTCACCTTAAAAGATCAGTCAGCGACTGCTGCTGAAATAAAGCAGGAAATTGAGCGGACTCCCGGGTTAGTTTTACAAGACGATCCGCAAAGCCAAATTTATCCGCAACCGCTTTTAGCAGCAGGCAAAAAAGAGACTTTCGTTGGCCGTATTCGTCCAGACCAAGAAAATCCTGGTGCGTTCAATATGTGGGTAGTTGCTGATAACTTATTAAGGGGCGCTGCCAGCAATACCGTGGAAATTGCAGAGTGTTTAGTCAGAGATAATTTGGTGCGTGTCCCTGATAAGTAATGTTTTTGTTAATAAATAAGCCAAACTTTGGGCTGTTCAATATTTAATATAAAAATTAACTCTTTTAAACTGATTTAATTCAGTTTAAAAGAGTTTTTTTGTTTAATGTTCGTAATGCTCTTGATAATACACGTATGTCAATCTTAAGCACTTTCATTAGTTGAAAAATACAAACCATTTAATGAACAATGATAAGTTTTATTCGTATTTGATGTTGACAGCAGATTAAAAATTAGATAACCTAATATACAAAGCGGAGGTAATATATGAATCGCAAAACAGCAGTATGGTTGTTAATTCCTGCATTCTTGGGAGTATTGGTATTCACTTTTTTCCCCTTAATTCAAATTGCAATACCAACATTCCAAAGTAAAAGTGGCTTCTTTTCACTTTATACGCAATTTTTAAAAAGTTCTTTTAATTGGGCAGTCATTGGACGTAGTTTTCTAATAGCAATTGTAACGGTGATTGTTGTTTTGATCCTTGGAGTGCCTATCTCTATCTGGGTAGGAAGACAAAAAACAGTAGTTAGACAAATACTAAATTTGCTAATCCTTTTTCCCATGTTAACCAATGCAGTTGTAAGAAACTTTGCCTGGATTATTATTTTGGGACATGATGGAATCGTCAATAAAACTTTGCTGGCATTGCATCTAATTAAGTCACCGCTAAATATACTTTACACTAATACCTCTATTATTATTGGTTCAGTTTACTTGTTTTTACCAATTATGATTAATTCATTAATTGGCAGCGTGGCTGAATTAAATGTGGAGATTGAAGAAGCTGCAGCCGTTCTTGGTTCCAGTCCTTGGCGAACATTATTTAAGGTGATCATTCCTCAATTAACTACTGGCATTTTAACTGGCTGCATTTTAGTTTTTGCCGGAACAATGACAGCCTATACTACCCCAGAAATTCTTGGTGGCAACCGCCATCTGGTAATGGCGACTTTGATTTATCAGCAAGCAATGACGTTGGGCAATTGGCAAAATGCCAGCGTTATCTCATTAATTTTAATTGTTATTTCTGCTCTTTCAATGTGGCTCATGAGGAAGCTTAGCCAACATTTAGATCGGAGGCCAATTAATGCTTGATCGTAAAAATAAAACTCTGACTGTGATTTCGATTATTATTTTGGCCTTAATCATGTTGCCACTAATTTTAGTCGTAATTACATCCTTTAATACGCAAAGCTCAATCTCATTACCAATTACTGGCTTTACCCTTTCTTGGTACAGCAATATTTTCCAACAGCCTGATTTTATTGCAGGTTTTGAATCAAGTTTAATTGTAGCTTTAATTGCCAGCATTTCGGCTTTAGTTATTGGCATTCCTGCTGTCTACGCCTTGACGCGTTACAACATTCATCATGCTGCTTGGTTTCAATCGTTTTTCCTCAGTCCGACTTTAATTCCTGAAATTGTTATTGGCTTTGCGCTCTATCAAGCCGCAGTTATTACTATGAGAATTCCGGTATTTATTGGCTTGATTGTCGGACATTTTCTTTTGTGTTTACCGTATGTCATTCGTTTAATTACAGCCAGCATGCTGCTAATGGACAGTCATATTGAAGAAGCGGGTTGGATTTGTGGCTGTTCTCGTAAAAAAGGATTTTTTCTGATTGTTTTGCCAAATATTAAGGCCAGTATCATTGCTGCGTTTATGATGTGTTTCATCAATTCCTTCAACAACATTCCAGTTTCTTTATTCATGAGCGGTCCTTCTTTAACCATGTTGCCACCGGCAATTTTAAATTATTTGCAAAATAATTATGACCCTACTGTATCAGCAATTTCTGTGCTTTTGATGATCTTTACAGCACTCATGATGTTCTTGGTTGAAAAAGCGATTGGTATTAAAAATATTACAAAGTAGAGGAGTAGGGCAGTGGCAAATTTAGAAGTACAAAATTTAGCAAAATCATACGATGGCAAAACTAACGTTTTAAAAGATATTTCTTTTGCTGTCAATAACGGTGAGTTGGTTTCAATTCTTGGTCCTTCTGGCTGTGGTAAAACGACTACACTAAGAATTATTGCTGGTTTAATTCCAGAAACTGCTGGACAAGTTTTAGTTAACGGTAAAGATATTACCAAAGTGCCAGTTTATAAGAGAAATTTCGGAATGGTTTTTCAAAGCTATGCACTTTTTCCCCATATGAATGTTTTTGATAACGTTGCTTTTGGACTGAAAATGCGCAAGCTTGACAAAAGTGCCATCAAGAAAGAAGTGACTGAAATGCTGGCAACTACTGGTTTAAGTCAACTGGCTCAACAATTTCCAGCGCAGCTTTCTGGAGGGCAGCAACAAAGAGTTTCGTTAGCAAGGGCCCTGGTTACCAATCCTGAATTGCTATTAATGGATGAGCCTTTAAGCAACCTTGATGCAAAATTGCGGCTGAAAATGCGGGAAGAAATTCGTGACTTGCAGCAAAAACTTAAAATGACAGTACTGTTTGTAACACATGATCAGCAAGAATGTTTCGCAATTTCCGACAAGGTTTTAATTATGAAACAGGGACGCATTGATCAGTTTGATACGCCACAGAATATTTTTCATCATCCTCGGACAGAATATGTTGCCCGTTTTATTGGCTATGACAATTTTATTACTGTCACTGCTGCTAATCGTCAGGATGACCATCATATCAAAGTAGACGATACAGTTTTGAATACGGTTGAACCAAATCAAAATGCAAAAGTGCTAACTATTCGTCCGGAAAACATCCACTTGAATTTAGCGGATGCTTCTGAAAATACATTTGCCGGTACAATCATGAGTCGTGAATATTTAGGACAAAGTTTTAAGTATGCCATTCATTCAGCTATTGGGGACTTTCAAGTTGAGGAAGCACGGCAAAAGATGCGCAGCTCAGGAGAAGAAGTAACGCTAACTCTTCCTGCTAAACATCTTCATCCGTTATCAGAATAATCATTCTTTAGAAAGGTTTTGTTATGAAATTTAAAAAAGCTTGTTTGTTAGCAGCTAGTTTTGTCATTGCCGGTACAACTTTGGCGACTTCAGCTTGCTCGTCTAATGCTGGCAGCGGTAAACTGACAGTTTCTACTTTTGGCTTGGCAACTAAACAGATGCGCTCCGACGTGCTTGATCCGTATGCTAAGAAAAACAATGTTAAGGTGTCTACACAGTTTGGGGATAGCTCAACTCGCCTAACGCAGATTGAGCACAATTCTAATTCACCTGTAGATGTCATTGAATTGGCACAAAACAATGCAATTACAGGAGCCAAAAAGAAACTCTTTAAAAAATTGGATTTCTCCAAACTCAAGAACTTCAAGTATTTATCCGCTGACCAGCAAAAGCTGGCAAAAGACACTAATACTGTTCCGTATACTGTTAACAGTTTTGGCATTATTTATAATCCGAAAAAGGTTCACATTAAAAGTTGGGATGACTTATGGTCTAAGAACTTAAAGGGCAAGATTGCAATTCCTGATATTGTAACAACTTTTGGTCCTGCAATGCTCTATGTGGCAGGGGACCATGCTAAAGTCAGCGTAACAAAGGATGATGGCAAGGCTGCCTTCAAAGCGTTAAAGCAGTTAAAGCCGAACGTTGTTAAAACATATTCTCAAAGTTCAGATTTAAGCAATATGTTTAAAACGGGAGAAATTACCGCAGCGGTTGTAGGTGATTTTTCAATCAGCATGCTGCAGGCCACTAATCCTAGTTTGAAGTATCTGGTGCCAGCCTCAGGAACATATGCTAACTACGATAATATTGCAATCTTGAAAAACAGTAAGAATACTCAAGCGGCATATAAGTATATTGACTTTCGTATAAGTGAAGCTAACCAAAAGAAAGTTGCCAGTGCAAAATCTCTTAATAATGCACCGGTTAATTCACAAGTAAAATTGACTGCTGCTGAAGCTGCCAATAAAACATATGGTGCAATTGCACAAAGAGCAAAAACTATTGACTTTTATTACGTGAACAAGCAGATGCCTTCATGGATCAGTCAATGGAATAAAATTATGAACCAATAATTATCAAAAAAGAACTTGCCTTCATTAATAAGGCAAGTATGATTTTCGGAAAGGTCTATTATGAAAATTAAAAAAGTATGTTTAATGGCAGCAAGTTTAATTGTTGCGGGAGCAGCTATTGCTACTTCAGCTTGTTCTTCTAAAGCAAACGGTGGCAAGTTGGTTGTTTCTACGTTTGGCATCTTGACTAAGCAAATGAGATCAGATGTACTCAATCCCTTTGCCAAGAAAAATAACGTTAAAATTTCCGCACAATTTACTGCAGATACAACTACAAGCTTAACTCAAATTGAGCATAATCCTAATTCTTCAGTTGACGTGATTGAAGTGGCACAAAAGAATGCTTATGCTGGTGCGAAAAAGAAGTTATATAAAAAAGTAGATTTTTCTAAAATCAAAGATTTTAAATATTTATCCAGTAGTGAACAAAAGCTGGCTAAAGACACAGGTACCGTTCCTTATACTGTTAACAGCGTAGGTATAATTTATAATCCTAAAAAAGTTCATATTACAGAATGGGATCAACTGTGGTCTAAAAAGTTAAAGGGCAAGATTGCAATTCCTGATATCGTAACAACTTTTGGTCCTGCAATGCTGTATATTGCGGGTCGCCATGCTAAAGTCGATGTCCCAAGCGACGGTGGTAAGGCGGCTTTCAAGGCTATGAAAGAATTGAAGCCTAATGTGGTTAAGACATACGACCAAAGTTCAGATTTAACCAATATGTTCAAAACAGGTGAAATCAGCGTGGCCGTTGTTGGTGACTATGCTATCAGCATGTTGCAGGCTACTAATCCAGGCCTTAAATACATTGTTCCAGCATCAGGCACATATTCTAACAGCAACGTTGTTGCCATTTTAAAGAATAGCAAGAATACAGATGCTGCTTATAAGTATATTAATTTTAGACTAAGTGAAGCTATTCAAAAGAGATGTGCCAGTGCAAAATCACTTAATAACGCCCCAGTTAACACGCAAGTTAAGTTAACACCGGCTGAAGCTGCTAATAAGACTTACGGGGATGTGGCAAAACGCGCAAAGAGCATGAATTTCTTCTATGTTAATAGCCATTTGTCTTCTTGGGTTAATCAATGGAATAAAATTATGAATCGGTAAATAGTAATTAAAAATGAAGGGTTGGAATATTTCAACTCTTTCGTTGTTTATGGGGGAGAAAAATGACACAAGTTGATCTTTTGATAAAAAATGGCCATGTTTTTAATGTTTTTTTACGTAAATTTGTTGATACTCAAGTTACAGTCAAAAATGGCAAATTCTATTGGGTTAACCAAGATTTACCCGGAATTAGGGCTAAAAAGACAATTAATCTCAAAGGTAAGTATCTAATCCCAGGATTTGTTGATGCTCACATGCATATTGATTCATCCATGACTACTCCTGCGATTATGGGACAAACAATTTTAAAATACGGTACAACAACGATTATTGCTGACGATCACGAAGTAACAAATGTTGCTGGTATCAAGGGACTAAAAAATTTCATTGCAGAGCCGTCACCGATTGATATTTTCTTTGGTATTCCATCGTCGGTTCCATCAACGAACCCAGATATGGAAACAACAGGTGGCAAAATTGGCGTGAAAGAAGTACAAGAGCTGCTTAAAGATCCGCGCTTTATTTGTTTAGGCGAAGTGATGAACTTTAAGGATATGACTTCTCCGCATAAAACCTTGATCAAAGATATTATCAAAGTTTGTCGTGAGGAAAAACCAACAATGCCTCTTGAAGGTCATGTGCCAGCATATGCTGGTGAAGATCTGGCTAAAGTTATTTATGCTGGAGTTACTACTGACCATACGGAACAGACAGCTGCCTTAGTTAATGAAAAAGTTCCTAATGGCATGTTTGTCGAGGTGCAACTGAAATCAATGTTGCAGGAAGTAATTGATACGATCATTAAGAACAATTACTTTAACCACATTGCCCTGGTAACTGATGATTCTATGCCTGATACCTTGCTTCATGGCCACTTGAACTATTTGGTGAAAAAAGCAATCAAAATGGGGATGACACCTGAAGAAGCTATTTACATAGCTACTTATACACCAGCTCGCCATATGGGATTATGGGATAGAGGTGCAATTGCTCCCGGCCGAGTAGCTGATTTTGTTATCCTCGATGATCTGCATGATTTGTCAATAGCAGCTGTTTATAAAAATGGAATTAATGCAGCAGATATCAAAGAGCAGACAGGCTACCAATTTTTGCCAGAGTTGCGTCACTCAGTTAATGCTCCTAAATTATTACCTGATGACTTTGTGGTTAAAACAGATTTGGTCGCAAACGGAGAAGTATTGGCAAATATTATTCAACTTAATCCTGTGGGTACTTTTACTAACCATATTCAAGAAAAACTTGAGGTAAAAGATCACATAGTTCAATGGCAAAAAGCCGGTTTGGCACTGATTATGGTGCAAGACCGTTATAGCGGCAGCGGACATTTTAGTCTTGGCTTCGTTGACCGTGGTATTATAAAAGACGGTGCGGTAGGAGCGACTTGGGCTCATGATCACCACAACATAATGATCATGGGTACGAATACTGCTGCAATGCTCAAGATTCAGAATCAACTGGTTGAACAGCAGGGTGGCTATATTGCAGCAAAGGGTGATAAAATAGTTGCTAATGCAAAATTAGCTATTGGCGGTGTTGCCAGTGACCAACCAATGTCTGTTTTAGGCACAGAAATAGGCAAGGTGCGCAAAACACTGCAGGAGCTAGGGTATAAAAATCCTAACGAGATTATGTCATTTTCTACTTTGTCTTTACTGGTTTCACCAACCATTAAAATTTCAGATAAGGGTATATTTGAGGTCAAAAGTCAGAAAAAGATTCCACTTTTTGAAGAAATTAGGTAGAGAATGAGAAATTAATTAAATAATGACCAAAAAATCTGCTAGTCAGATATTGTGAGATTTCACAATATAAACTAACAGATTTTTTCGTACTTAAGAAGTGAAGACGTTTATTTCTTTAACCATTCTTTTACTATAGCCTTATATTGAGCCAAAGTAATTGCGCCATCTTCTCCTTCATTAGTTGCGTTAAAAGCATCAGCAGCACCATATGGAGTTTGCGTCATATGAGCCATGCCCATTACGCGATGTCCCTTATTTAATAAGTTGGTATAGTGTCCTGCCATTCTATAACCGTTTGTTCCTAAGACAGCTTGATGATATACAGGGTCTTCCCAATTAGGAGTGAATTCATAGGGCGCAAGGCTAGGGTTTTTCTTTACGTCCCATTCCCAGTCAACTTTTTCAGTCATCCAGTTGCTAATTGGCTCAGCACCGGCAGAAAGATTTTCCAGGTTGAAATGATAGCCGTAAAAGCCCGGATGGTTTAAGGAACCCTGTTTTTGATAATCTGCATCAATCATGGAAATGGCTGTAGAAGTTGGGGAAATTTTTAGCGCACCAACTCCAGCTCTTTTTCTTTCCTTGTTTGCATTAGCAAGACTTTGAAGGGAAGCTTTAATATTAACGTTGCTGGTAGCATCATCTTTGCCACCTAACTTGACATAAGTATTGAACCATGATGGTGCACCTTTTTGCGCTTGACTATCAATTTTGCCTGTTCTAAGTAAAGTCGCTGCTTTTTGTGCTTCCTGTCTTTGGGCAGTGGTTAGCGAACTATCATTTGCCATAAAATCCATCAAACTTGCCCCGTTTTTAGCAGGCCTATTTTTTGGTGTTTTGACTATATTGAGCGGTAAACCATCGTAGTAGTGGATGTATTTATTTTTACCGATACGATAATATTTATAACCTTTAATCTTTTTAACAGAAGTATAATAAAGACTTTTGCTCTTTTTATATACTTTTTTGGTTTTCTTGCCCTTATGATCATAGACATATGTTTTGCTGTACACAAATATTTGATGTTTAGCAGCAGATACTGGTTGTGGACTACTAAATGAACCAGTACCTAGTAATACTAAAATACTGGCAATCATTGCAATAAGACTTTTTTTCTTCATTGCTTCTCCCTTCATAAAATAATAAAACTTATTAGCCAAAAAATTATTAAATTAATATAATTTAATTTTCGAATTAACGATCTTTTTATTATTATGCATTACCTTTTTCAAAAAGGATTTCTTGGCGCCACAGTTGACATACAGGTCTACTTGAGGAAGGTGGGTACTATTGGAAAGATTGCCTTTGCGTGAAGCCTTCTGAGTAAACCACCGATATTTAGCATAATGTGGGCTATTGAAGTGCATGTCATTTTTAAAACGATATTTTTTCCCTGGTTTAAGGTGAGAGAGATCAAAGCAAAATCGCATTAAATAAACACGACCATGTACAAACCTTTTGTGGTCGATGTTATTTATGTAAATGCCATCTTCTTTAGCAGAAAGTCCCGTCGCCTTTTTATTAACAACATATATGCTTGGAGTAAAGAACATTGGCTTTCCCGTGTTAACTTTTAGATGTCGAGTGAAAAAAGTAACATTTCCTACCCAATCACTATAAGCCTTTTTAGTAGAATTAACGTTATAATATTTTTTATCAAAAGCTGCTTTAATTGTTATAGCAGATGCACTAACGCTTTTAGGTGAAAATAGAATAAGGCCAGTCAATAGCATAAAAAAAGTAGCAATAATTTTAACAACTGATTTTTTCTTCATTATTTATTTCCCTTTAAAAACAGAATAAGAATATACGGATAAATTTATAGGTCATCGCCGCCAATAATAAAGTCGTAATTTGGATATTTGTGATCTTTTAACTTTTTGGCAAGTTTAGCTGTCTGATACCAGTGACTATCTACATACCAATAAACATTCTGATATTCTGCATAACCTAAAATTTTATTTCCATCTAATTTAGCAACGTTATACCAATCAAGCGTACCTTCGTCAGGGTAACCCCAAATGCCAACTCCTGTCCAAGTATAGCCTTTTTGAGTCATTTTATTTGATAAATAAACCCAAGATCTTGTTTTTTTACTAGGTTTAGGCATAACCTTAGGTTTAGCTTTTAACAATTTAGGATACTGGTGGCCGTTTTCGTAATAAATTTGTTTTGTTTTAGTGAAAGTCATCTTATCGATTTTCTTTGTCTTGGAATTATATGAGTACCATGTCCCACGCCAGCTTTTAGGAAAAACTGCCTGGGTTTGCTTAGCTTGCACATTACTTGGCTTATTAATAAAACTGCCAATCGTGCCAACACTTATTAAGGCAGCTACCAACATAATCACTTTTTTAAATTTCATTTTTTATTACCTCTATACAAAATTCAACTTTACTACAAACAAATTATACGCTTTCTGTACTTCGTGTAACACTTTAAAGCGGATAAAAAAGCATAAATAAAGAAATACCAGGCAACTAATTGAAAATATATAAGCTCTGCTTTCAGATTTAGGCAAGGCAAAACAGCCTTTGATAAAGATACAAAACCTTTTATAGTTTGAACACAAAAAATCCCAGCGCTGACTACCTAACAGAACTGGGATAACATTATTTTAACGGAAAAAGCAAATTATTACCATATTTGTCAATGATTTAGGGATAAAATTTAAATTGCTTATTTGTCGCCATTCATAATTGTATTTTTAACAATTACATAATCAACTAATTTAATTGAACTAAGATTTCTGCCCCCGGCATATGAAATTGAGGATTGCAAATCTTCCTGCATCTCTTTTAAGGTATCGGCAATGTGGCCGCGGTAGGGAACGAGCATTTGTTTACCTTCAACATTGCGATAGGCACCTTTTTGGACTTCAGAAGCTGATCCCCAATATTGCTTATAGGTTTTACCGTTAATTTTGATTACATTACCAGGGGACTCTTCATGCCCTGCAAGCATTGAGCCAATCATAACCATGGTGGCGCCAAACCGAATTGACTTCGCTATATCGCCGTTATAACGGATACCGCCATCAGCAATCAGCGGTTTGCTGGCTACTTTACTGCACATTCTTAGCGCAGCGAGTTGCCAGCCACCAGTGCCAAAACCGGTTTTAAGCTTGGTAATACAAGCGCGGCCAGGACCAACACCAACTTTTGTGGCGTCTGCTCCTGCACCTTCTAATTCACGCACAGCTTCTGGGGTCGCAATATTGCCTGCTGTTAAAAAAGTATCTGGCAATTTTTCTTTGATGTATTTAATCATATCAATAACATAGATAGAATGCCCATGAGCTACATCAATCGTGATATATTCAGGCTTAATGTTTTCAGCAACTAGCTGATCGATAAAATCATATTCGCCTTTTTTAATACCAACAGATATAGAAGCAAATAGACCTTTTTCATGCATCATCTTGATAAAAGCGAAACGCTTTTCAGGTTGAAAGCGGTGCATGACATAGTAGTAGCCGTTTTGGGCCAGCCAAACCGCCAAGTCATCGTTAATTACGCTTTCCATATTGGCAGGTACGACTGGTATTTTAAATGTTCGGTTTCCGAACTTAACACTGGTATCTGCATCATGACGGCTCTTAATGATCCCTTTATTCGGAACAAGCTGGATATCATCATAATCAAATGCTTCCATACTGAAATAATTGCTCATAAGTAAATCGGCTCCTAAATAAATATCTTTACAAACGAAGTAACTATAATCAAAAATGCTTTTTTTGTCAATATAAAAATCGAACTATTGAAAATATAACCACTATAATAATTCGCATTTAAATTTGACTAAAGAATGGTAAATTGCTAGACTATTTACGTGATATTTGTAGAAATTTAATGAGGTGAATAAATATGACAGCAGTTGCAGTCGTTGGTAGCCAATGGGGCGACGAAGGAAAGGGCAAAATTACTGATTTTTTAAGTAATGACGCTGCCTATACTGTTCGTTCCAATGGTGGTAATAATGCTGGCCATACTATTGAAATAAATGGTCAAGATTTTAAGATGCGTTTAATTCCTTCAGGTATTTTTGCGTCAAAAGAAGGGGCCGTAATTGGTAATGGCGTAGTTATTAATCCTGAGGTTTTATTTAGCGAATTAGAGAATCTGGCTGAAAAGGGAATCGATACCAGTAAATTAAAAATCTCTAACCGGGCTCATATCATCATGCCATATCATATCAAGCAAGATGAATATCAAGAAGAAGCAAAAGGTGATCAAAAAATCGGTACTACTAAAAATGGTATCGGACCGGCTTATATGGATAAAGCATCCAGAATTGGTATTCGCGTTTGTGACTTACTTGAGAAGGATACTTTTGCAGCTAAATTACGCGCTAATTTAGAGCAAAAAAATGAAGTATTTACCAAAATTTATGGCAAACCGGCACTGAAATTTGAAGATATTTTTGACAAATACTTTGAATACGGTCAGAAAATGAAGAAATACGTCACTGACACTTCAGTGCTAGTTAACGATGCTCTGGATAATAATGAAAAAGTACTGTTTGAAGGTGCGCAGGGAACTATGCTTGATATAGATGAAGGGACTTATCCATTTGTTACTTCGTCAAACACAATTTCAGGTGGAATTGCCAGCGGTATCGGTGTTGGTGCCAACCGGGTAAAAAGTGTCATTGGTGTTTGCAAAGCTTATACCACCCGTGTTGGTGCTGGTCCTTTTCCTACTGAATTACTAGATGAAACTGGTGACCGTATTCGCGAAACTGCTCATGAATATGGCACAGTTACCGGTCGTCCTCGGCGCGTGGGCTGGTTTGATTCAGTTGCTTTACGTCACGCCAAACGCGTTTCTGGCATCAATGGTTTAAGTCTTAACTTGCTTGATATTTTTAGCGGTTTTGACACTATTAAAATTGCAACTGCTTATGAACTTGATGGTCAGAAAATTGATTACTATCCTGCAAGTCTAAAAGAATTAGACCGCTGCCAACCTGTTTACGAAGAATTACCTGCTTGGAAAGAAGATATCACAGGTGCTAAGACTTGGTCTGATTTGCCAGAAAACGCACAGAAGTTTTTAAACCGTGTTTCAGAACTTGTAGGCATACCTTTAGTTACTGTTTCGGTAGGCCCTGATCGTGAGCAAACGATCGTTTTACAAAATCCGTGGGAAATGTAATTTATGCTAGAACGTTATACTCGCCCTGAAATGGGTAAAATATGGTCTGATGAAAACAAATATGAAGCATGGCTAAAAGTAGAAATTGCTGCTACCAATGCTTGGAGTGAATTAGGGGAAGTGCCTCAAGCAGATGCTGCTAAAATTGCCCAAAATGCCAGCTTTACACCAGAACGGGTGGCAGAATTGGAGCAGGTAACCCACCATGATGTGGTTGCTTTTACACGAACGGTTTCTGAAAGTCTGGGCCCAGAGAAAAAATGGGTGCACTTTGGCCTGACTTCGACGGATGTTGTCGATACTGCGCAAGGATATATCCTAAAACAGGCAGATAGAATTATTCGTCAAGATCTGCATGAACTAAAAAATACGATTGCTGAAAAAGCACGTAAATATAAAAATACGGTGGAAATGGGGCGCACGCATGGTGTGCAAGCTGAGCCCACTACTTTTGGCTTGAAATTAGCTCGCTGGTATGCGGAAATTAATCGTGATATTGAACGCTTTGAACATGCAGCAAAAGGAGTAGAATCGGGAAAAATTTCCGGAGCCGTTGGGACTTTTGCTAATGTGCCGCCAGCTGTTGAAACTAGTGTTTTAAAGCAGCTAGGCTTAACCCAGCAGCCAATTACCAGTCAAGTATTGCCACGCGATTTACACGCTGAATATATTGCGACTTTGGCGCTAATAGCCACCAGTATTGAAAATTGGGCAACCGAAATTAGAAGTCTGCAACGCTCTGAAATTCACGAAGTAGAAGAACACTTCCGTACAGGGCAAAAAGGCTCTTCAGCGATGCCTCACAAACGTAATCCTATTGGCTCGGAAAATCTTTGTGGTATGGCACGGGTTTTACGCGGCCATATTATTACTGCTTATGAAGATGTATCACTGTGGCATGAACGTGATATTTCCCATTCCAGTGCTGAACGGGTAATTTTACCTGATACGACAATTGGTATTGATTATATGCTCAATCGCTTTAACCGCATTTTGACTAACCTTGATGTTTTTCCAGAAACCATGCTTAAAAATATGGATAAAACTTATGGCTTGATTTATTCACAGCGCTTGCTGTTAAAATTGATTGATGAGGCTGGTCTTTCTCGTGAAAATGCTTACGATATGGTCCAAAAATTAACCACGAGATCTTGGAATGAGGGAATTTCCTTTAGAAAATTAGTTGAAGACAGTCAAATTATGAATTATCTTTCTGAAGACGATGTCGCTGATGCTTTTGATTATCATTACCATTTGCGGCATGTAGATGAGATTTTTAAAAAAGTTGGTTTAGAATAAATTAATAAATAAAAGTTCACTTGAATGTGAACTTTTTTTATACTCAAAATTAAATTTTGGATAAGTCCGGTTTAATGTAAGCGGTTATGTGATATTATTAACATAAACGCAAGATAATATTTAAAGATTGAAAGGCAAAAATTTAAGTCTTTTAAGCTAGAATAAGATTTTTTTAAAAGAGGCAATCATATGATAGTTAATGATCATACATATTATGATGCAAGCTATGATGTAGTAGTTTTAGGTTTTGGTGGAGCTGGAGCAACTGCAGCTCGTTTTGCGGCTGATAGTGGTGCTAAAGTGCTGATAGTTGATTCTGCTCCAGAAGGTCACGAAGGTGGCAACACAAGGTATGCTGCTGAACTTGTAGGTTATAGCAGCAGCGAAGAGGATTATCGCGCTTATTATGAACATTTGGCCCAGCACTTTAATATTGATCCTGAAATAGAGGATACAGTTGTTCATGGCATTACACACATGAAAGAATATTTCAAAAAGTACCTGGATGTTGCTAATCCCGTTAGCTATAAAACCATTTTAGGACTGCCAGAAGATGCTGTAATTGCCGATCATCCTAATCTACCAGGTGCTAAAAGCTATGACATGATCACAATAGAGAAGGGTATTTTTAACGCTTCATTGTGGAACATTTTACGGCAAAAAGTACTTGATCGTAGTGATAAGATTGATGTTTGGTATTCTGCACCTGTTAAGCATATTCTCCAGACTCCTGGTAGGAAAGTTGTGGGAGCCCAAATTGAACGTGACAATGTTTTATTAAATATTTATGCCAAAAATGGAGTGGTGTTAGCCACTGGTGGTATCGAAAATAATCCACAAATGATCCAAGACTATATTGGCTCACACAAGTTAGTACCTTTGGGTTCGCTTTATAATAAAGGTAAGGGCATTGACCTTGCTCACGAAGCAGGTGCGGATATGTGGCATATGTCAATGTATGCGGCCGGTGGAATGCAACAAGCTTTTGCTTTTTATGAACCTGGGATGAAGCGTGCACCATTTTATATGGGTAACCCAATCTTCTATACAGGCAGTATTTTTACGGTTGGCGATGACGGCACACGTTACTTTAAGGAAGATCAAGGAGCACGTGAAGGCTATGTAGAAAATCATGGTTCATGGTATAAACCATTGAATCCAATTCACCCTTACTTTGTCTTTGATCAAAAGCAATATGACAAGATCAGTGAGATTGATACTTTCCCTGATAATAAAGCACTTAATTCCGTCCTTAAAGCTGATTCTGTTTCTGAATTAGCAGAAAAGATGGGAGTTGCTGCGGATAAACTGCAAAGTACAATTGATGAATTTAACTTTTTTGCCGAAAAGAAGCATGATTATGCTTATCATCGTGATCCTGCTACTTTAAGTGCATTTTCTGAAGAGGGTCCGTATTATGCTATACCGCTAGTACAGACTATTGGCTGGTCTGAAGCTGGTCCTAGAAGAAATGCCCGAGCTGAAATTCTTGATCCTGAGCACAAGCCGATTCCACATTTATATGGTGCTGGTGAGCTGGGCAGTAATATGTCTAACTTATATCAAGGTGGTTCGGATTTGGGCGACTGTTTGATTTTCGGTAAAATTGCCGGTCAAAATGCAGCCCATCCTAAAGACGATATCGCAGAAGTTAATGTACCTTCTCCTAAGAATGAAAAGCCGTTAAAGCCACGTCCACTTGCTTCTGATATTAAGAAAGAAGAATATCCGACTGGCCCTGAACAATATATTGGTAAATCTACTAAAGGAATGGGAGATGAAATTATTGTCAGGGTAACAGCCGATAAGCAAAAGAATCTCAAAAACATCGAAGTTCTGAAACAAGCTGAATCCGATGATTATGGTCAAAAGGCAATCAATGAATTACCGGCAAAGATGGTTAACGCAAATACAGTTGATGTCGATGCAATTTCTGGTGCCTCTAATACCACTAGAGGATTAAAAGACGCTGTGAGGGATGCATTAAGCAAAATTAAATAAATAGTTGTTTGGAATTTAGAAGGGTTTGAAAAACCCCGGCTTCTCTTAGAACAATTAAAAGGCATTGAATAATAAAATGATATGACCCCCAAATTTGTCCTAATTTTGGGGTTCACATCAAAACTCAGTGCCTTTTTCATACTTGTCCTTGTTGTTCTCTACCACATAAATTTCTTAAGATTATTTAAATCAGTTACCGTTAAGTTACCAATACCTTTTAGTCTTGTTTTATCAATTCTTAGCTGATAACGTTTATTACAGTCTATCCATGATTCCTTGTTAAGGCCAGACTTTTGCCAATCGGTGATTTTAACATACTTTGCGCGAATGCGTTTTGATTTATTCTGATATTTACTGGTAATTTTAAATACATAATAAAATTCATCATCCTGCTCAATATATAAAACTGGCCGACTTTTTCCGTTTGGTACATCTTCGTATTCAAGGTATGTTATAAAAATATCGCCCAAATTCATTAACTGGTCTCCTTAATCTGCGAAAAAGTCAGCTATTTCTTCGGAGGTTTCAACCTTTTGTGCAGGAATTTTACGACTAGCTGCAATAATTTCATCTTTTAGATGGTCATAGTCATCAACTGAAAATGCTACAGGTAGTTTGCCTTTGTCAGCAATCTGTGTAAGCATCATTGAAATCACATCATTAGGTTTAAGACCAATTTTTCTAATAACTAGCTCTGCTGTATCAGCTATTTGTTTGTCTATATTAACAGAATATCTTTTAGTAACAATCTTAGTTGCCATAATTTGCCTCCCAAAATTATTTTATTAAACAAATAATATCATAAAAATACCAAAAATAGCATATTTTAGGCACTTATTGTAAATTTTAGTCTAAAATTGTCTTAAATAAAACCATATTTTAGCCGTATTTCGTACTAAAGCGAATTACGGCTTTTTACTGCTCTTGAATTTTTCTGCTTCTTCTGAATCAAAAAAATATGCCACTTGGTTTCTTATAATTGCCACTTAGTTAAAAGTGCTAGATTTTACATTAAAATAAGCGTTTAATTAAATCATCAAGTGATGAAGGGCAGGTGAGAAGCGTGAAAATAAAAATAGAACTGGATCCGGATCTGGATAATGATGAAACTAGTGTAACTATCCGTGCTAAAGCTGTGACACCAGAAGTTGAACAAATTTACCGTCAACTTCAAGGTATCAGTCAACATCCTGATCAAATAGAAGGTAAAAAAGATAATGTGTCCTATTACTTGAGCATGAATGAGATTTTATTTTTTGAAACAGAAGATAAACAGGTAATTGCACATACTGCTAGGGATGCCTTTACCGTGGACTATAAACTCTATGAACTAGAAAAATTGCTAAATAATCAGTTCATGCGGGTATCTAAGTCAACAATTTTAAATTTAAATCAAATTTATGCCTTAACACGTTCGATTTCTAACTGTAAGATTAATTTTCGCGATTCTTATAAAACTGTCTATGTTTCACGTCACTACTATCACAATTTGAATGATAGGTTAAACGAGAGAAGGTCATCATAATGAAAAAATTTAAACTTAGAGAAGTATTTTGGGGCATTGCTCTAGTAGCAGCTGCCGTATTCTTAGTCCTTAATCAGCTGCATCTGCTTTCATTTCATTTAAAAGTCAGCATGATTATTTGGACGATAATATTCGGAGCAGCACTGATCGAAAGCGTGGCTAATAAAAGTTTGTTTGGTACAACTTTTTCCATTGCCTTTTTATTAATTGTTTACGCTGAACCCTTGCATATTACCAAAATTGTACCGTGGACGGTCTTAGTGGCGGCGTTATTAATTTATTTAGGCTTAACGCTGATTTTTAAGAGAAGCTGGTTTCCCAGGATAGTCTATTTTAACCAGAAAAAAGACGGCAAATGGAAGAACTTTAGCAATAATCGCTCAAGAATTGATAATAACGTATTCAGTAGCGGTACTGGAAAAGTTGATGGAGAAGATATAGTAATCAATCAGCGCTTATCATCAGTTTCGCGCTACGTTCATTCACAAAATTTACGCAGTATAACAATTAATTCTTCTTTGGGTGAAGTTGAAGTCTACCTTGATCAGGCTAAAGCTGCAGGCGATGTAGTGACCGTTGACATTAGTGGCACTATGGGTGAGATTGAAATTTACGTTCCAACTTCATGGAAAGTCAACAGTGATAACTTAAACCTAGCTCTGGGAGAATTAGATATTAATGACGAATCTACCGGTGACGGTCCTACATTGATGCTAACTGGGCATTTCAGCATGGGTGATGTGGAAGTTAATTATATTTAACTTGGGGAAAATAAAATGGTTAATTTAAAACAATTACATGATTATGTCAAAGAAAATTATGAAGCCGGAAACTATAAAGATGCTGAAAAAGCGTATAAAAAATGGCATGATACCACTGATTATACCTATCATGCAGCAAAAACTGCTGTGAAAAAGAGTTCTCTCAGTGATTATCAAATGGGTTATGAACAAGCCAAAAAGGACTATGCAGAGAGTCATTCTTTCAAGGCTTTTCCTAAAAAAGGTGTTAACTTAGTTAATCGTGTTACCCAGAATAAAGCAATTGAAATAGAACGCTACATTGACGGCTACAATGATGCCAAGGCCAAAATTTTACGGGCGAAAAAATAGTCCATAAAGGAGATTATTAATTATGTATGGCTCATTATTAGCCAATGTAAGTCCAGATAGAAAAATTAAGGAAGCTGTAGAACAATTTCCTCAACATACACAAGCCTATTATCTGGAAAATAAGCCAGTCGGATTAATGACATGTTGGCAAAATGCTTTTCACCCTTATTCCTTAAATTTTGCGGGCTATCTTGCACCTAGATTAACCAGCGGTGAACAAATGCAGGTTTATGAGCAAATATTGACAGATTTAACGGCAAAAGCCCAAAAGAATCACCAAAACGCATTAATTACTTATGATTATGCACCGCAATTACTCTTTAATGCCATTGGTCAAAAAAATGGTTTTAAGTTAATCAGAACTACTGTAGAACCCCAGATGCCCTTGAAAAGGGCACTGAAAAATATTCTAATTGCGACAGATTTACAGATGGTCACTCTACACGAAATAAAAAAAGATTCTGTAATGATGAATAGGCTAGCACAAGTGAGTTTCTCCGATTATCAGAAAAATCATTTAGCAAATCCGGTTGCAAAGATACCTCTTAGTGAGTGGAGCAAAACCATTTTCACTGATCAACTTGAACACGCCCCCTTAGCGCTAATTGCTGCTGGACAAATTAAGGCGTATTGCTTTTCTTTTGAGGATACCCCTCAAGAATTGACTTTAGGATGGATGGGTGCTGTTAAGCCTAATTTATTAGACCAATTGCAACAGCAATTGCTAAATTGGGCACAAGCAAAATATCAAACCTTAAGTGGTGAATTTGACTCTACGGACCCATTAGCAACGAGGACTTACAGAAAGTATGCGTTTAATCTGTGCCCAGTTTATGAAACGTATTTAAAGGAACTGAACTAGAAATTTAAAAGACACCGTTATTCAAATAATGGCGTCTTTTTACTTGTCTATAATTGGTAGCGGTAAAAATAATAGGGGATATTCCAACTTTGTGAATCAGCTGCAACTAAATCATCATTCATTAAGTATTTAGGCAATAATGCAATTGCCTGGCCTTTTTTGACCAGCTCTAAAATCATTTCCAGTGAATCAATTTCAGTGACACTGTTTTTATTCTGCGTTAATTTGAGAGTCAAGTTACGAAACGGACAATTTATGTCTGCGTTTATGGCAACCGGTACATTTTTACTTTCCTGCTTTTTGCCTTTTAAAAAACAGGCTTGTAAATGACTTTTCTTGATTAACGAATATTGGGGTAAAGTGATCGGAGTAAAGGCCCAGACCATGTCATAGGGATGCTTAGTTAATAATTCTTGAATTTCATTAGTACTTTTAATAATGACTTCATATTGATCAAGTGCAAACTGTTTCTTTTGAGTAATAACATAGCCAAAAAGCAACTCAGAGATTAAAACTTTGGGTTTGTTACTGGTTAAATCGTCTTTTAAATTCTGATAGTTTTGTAGTGCCTTAGTCGCAAAATGATACATTTTTTGCCCTTTTTTAGTTGGTCTGACCCCTAAATTAGAACGCACAAAAAGTGGCGTTTTCAGTTCTCGCTCCATTGTTTTGAGCCTGGCCGTAATGTTGGATTGAGTGTAGCCCAATTTTAGTGCCGCTTTATTCAGTGATCTAGTTTCATAAATTGTTTGGTAAATATATAAATCGTTAAAATTCATAATACTCCATATCATTAAAAGTGATAACCCTATTACAATCTCGGATTATGCAGAGTGAATTTGTTTTAATATACTAATTTTGTAATCTAAAGGGGGAACTTATTATGACTACAAAAATTGGTATTAATGGTTTTGGTCGCATTGGTCGGCTTGCTTTACGGCGAATTTATGAAGTGGCCAGTGACGACATCGAAATTGTCGCAATCAACGACTTAACCTCACCAGCTATGTTAGCACATTTATTAAAATATGATACTGCGCATGGTCAATTTAATCATGAAGTAACTGCTACAACTAATAGTATTGTAATTGATGGTAAAAATATTCCGGTTTATGCGGAAAAAGATGCCAGCCAAATTCCGTGGGTTAAAAACGACGGAGTTAAAATAGTACTTGAATGCACTGGATTTTATACTTCAACTGCAAAATCCCAAGCTCACCTTGATGCCGGTGTTAAAAGAGTATTAATTTCTGCTCCCGCAGGCAATATGAAAACTATTGTCTATAGCGTAAATGATGATCAACTAACTGAATCTGATCAAATTATTTCCGCAGGCTCATGTACCACTAATTGTTTAGCACCATTAGCTCAGGCAATGAACGATGAATTTGGCATTCAAGTGGGAATTATGTCTACAACGCATGCCTACACAGCTTCACAAATGTTGCAGGATGGCCCTGATCGTGGTGGCAACGTCCGTAATGCTCGTGCCGCTGTCGCTAATGTTATTCCGCATTCAACTGGAGCAGCTAAAGCTATTGGCCTAGTTATACCTAAACTGGATGGCAAACTTACGGGTATTGCTCAACGAGTCCCTGTTATTTCTGGTTCTATTACTGAACTAGCTGCTATTTTAAGAGAAAAAGTTACGGTTGAAGAATTTAACGCTAGAATTAAAAAGCATACCGAAGGCAATGCTTCTTTTGGCTATAATGACGACCAAATTGTCTCATCAGATATTATTGGCACTGAATTTGGTTCGGTCTTTGATCCAACTCTTACCCAAGTTGAAACTGGAGATAATGGGGTACAACTAGTCAAAGGTTACGCCTGGTATGATAATGAGTCCGGTTTTGTAGCCCAAATGATCAGAACACTGCAAAAGATTGCACAGCTAGGTTAATTCCAAAAATTAACTGATATTTTTATCAATTTATAACTGTTTATCATCAATAAAAAATGGTTCTGCCAAGTGCAGAATCATTTTTTGTGTTTTTTAAATATACTAGTCATTTTTCAACCATGGCGCTGTGAGCATTTGACTAACGGTTTGCTTAATATCATTGCTTTGGGCAATCAAAGAAATTACTGCAGCCCCAGCTGCCTTAGTTTTAGCGATTGCGTTTAAGTCGCTAGCGGTAATCCCACCAATAGCAACAATTGGCCGAGCAGTATTTTTAACCAGTTGGCTTAAGCCGACAATACCAATTTCGGGATCAGCGTCACTTTTAGATTGGGTGGCATAAATTGGACCGCTGCCATAATAATCAATTCCGCTAATTTTATTGGCTTGTTCAACTTGCGTTAAATTCGAGCAAGAATAGCCGATAATCATTTGACTGCCAACTTCTTTAATGACCTGTCTGATTTCTTCATCGCTTTGACCAACATGGACGCCTTCGGCATGAACTTGTTGTGCTAACTGAACATCATCGTCAATGAAGAAGGGCACGTGATATGCATAACACAATTGGTGCAGCTTTTGCGCCATAGGGAGCCTCTCGGCTTCACTTAAAGTTGAATTAGGACCCTTGTCCCGAAATTGAAAAGCAGTAATACCTGCAGCAAGTGCTTCTGCGACTATGCCCGGTAAAGTTTTACCTTCTGGAACGTCCTGACTGCCACAAATAAAGTAAGCATGTAAAAAATCAGTGTTAAAGTCTTTCATTATTTCTCCTAAATTACTGAGCCCAATGATTTAAAGGGCCGTGACCATGACCAACTTGAATAGTTTCTTTAATAGTTTTGGTAACGTACTTTTTAGCAATTTTAATTGCTGACGGTAAACTTTGACCTAAAGCCAGCTGAGCCGTAATTGCTGCAGCTAACGTGTCACCGGTACCATGGGTGCGCTCGGTATGTATCCTGGAACTGCTGACCCAAAGATCAGAACCATCAGCAAATAAAGCATAATCTTTTACTTCTGCGCTACTTGCGTGGCCGCCTTTAATTAGCACATTTTTAACTCCCATATCTTGTAATTTATGAGCTAATTCTGAATATTGGCCTTGATCTTGTACCTTGATGCCAGTTAAAGTCTCCGCTTCTGGCAAGTTGGGTGTTATTAGATCTGCTAAAGGCAGCAGCTCGTTCTTAACGGTGGCGACAGCATCTTGACTTAATAATGGTGCGCCCCCCTTAGCAATCATCACTGGATCTATGGTAATAGGACCAAAGTCATACTTTTGCAAATTAAGTGCAACTTGGTGAACGTGATCTGCATCGCCCAACATTCCTGTTTTACAAGCACGGATGTGGAAATCTTCTGCCAAAGAGGCGAATTGGGCATCGATCATTTCTAAAGGCAGTAAAAAAGATTTCTGGACGCCCAAAGTGTTTTGTGCTGTCACTGCTACTACAACAGCTGTACCAAATACTTTTTGCATTTGAAAAGTTTTTAAATCAGCCATGATCCCGGCACCACCACCAGAATCTGTACCGGCAATGGTTAAAACTTGGGGAAAAGAATTAATTTTTTCAGTCATCATAAAGTTCCTTAATCAAAATCAGCAATTTGTTCAATATCTGCAACTTTTACTTTATATAAATAATCCATGAGATACATGCCAAAAGTAGCGGGCCCAACATTGGGGTGATCTTGAACTACTAATTGACCGGCACAACTGAAAACTAAAGCACCTATCTGCGCTGCTTCAAACGGATCGTCAGTGACTGCTGTAAAAGCTGTCACAATACTGGTTAACATGTCACCAGAACCCACATGGGTTTTAAAAAGGGGTGAACCATTATGAACATGGGCTATTCTTTTACCGTCGCTAATTGTATCTGTGGAGCCGCTGGCAATGACCGTACAATGATATTTCTGAGCAGTTTTCATAGCAATTTCATCAATATCACCAGAGCCGGAGCCTGCATCAATGCCCTTTGAACTCCAATCAAAGCCACCTAAGGCAGCTATTTCACCAATATTGCCCCGAATAATACTGGTATGAAAAGCCCATAAAAGTTTATCTGTGATTTTATAACGATACTCTACGGCACCAACGGCTACAGGATCAAATACTATGGGTTTATTGTATTGGCGTGCCAAATCTTCCACTTTTTTAATGTGGTTAATTTGCTCTTTGGTTAAACAGCCAATATTAACTGCTACGGCGGAAGCCATTCGCACTATTTCTTCGGCTTCAGCGACCTCATTGCTCATAATTGGCGAAGCACCAATAGCATTAACGGCATTGGCCACGTCTTGAACTGTTACAAAATTAGCAATGTTGAAAATAACCGGGTTTTCTGCTCGCAATTTGTCTAATAATTCTAACTGCATTTTATTACTCCTAATTTAATATCCTTAAAATTTTTGACTAATAAAAAAACTTTGGCATATGGAAATGCCAAAGCTTAAGCAGTTTTGACACGTTCCTACGCAAGTATTAACTTACAGGTTCAAAGGGTCTGAAAAATTTTCATCTCAGCCAAAAAGGCACCCCTCGTGTTATCGCTTACAATTATAGCGTATTTTATTGCTTATTACAACGTTAGGTTGATAAAGATACTATTTGTTTATGTCATAAGTACTAGAATTTTAGTTATTATTAAAAATGTGCTAAAAAGCAAAAAAAGGATAGTGATTATAGTTAATTTTGAATAAAGTGTAGTTAGTAATAATTAACAATTATTTAATTTGGAGGAGAATAATCATGAATTTCACTGATCGACTACACGAAGCGGGGAAGGCATTGTGGCATAAAAGTATGGTGCATCCATTTATTAAGGAATTGCAAAGTGGCGAACTTCCAATTGCAACTTTTAAATTTTATCTGTTGCAGGATCGCTATTATTTAAGAGAATTCAGCAAATTGCATGAATTGATTGCGGCAAAAACGGATAATCAGGAAGTAAAGGAATTTTTACTGGCAGGGGCGCAAGACTTGAAAGATGTCGAAATATCAGTGCGCGGCCATTTTTTTGAAGAATTAAACATAACTGCGACTGAAATTGCTGAAACTCCGGTGGCGCCAACAGCTTATAACTACGTTAACCATATGCATATGACGTTAAAGCGATCTGGTGTTAAACCAGCGGTGGCAGCACTTTTACCATGTTACTGGCTCTATCAGGAAATTGGCCAAAAAATGGCAGAAAAGGGCTCACCGGTTTCTTATTATCAGGAATGGATTGATACTTATGATGGCGAGTGGTATGGTGCCAACGTAGCAAAAATGCTGCATTTAACCAATTCTTTGGCTGAAAGTGCCACTAATGAAGAACTTGAGCAAATGCAAACTGCATTTGTACGCAGCAGCTATTATGAATTGCAGTTTTGGCAGATGGCTTATGAAAAGCAAGATTGGAAGTAACTTCTGTAAAAACCGCTTTTATTTTATTCTTACTTGTCTTTAGTCAATTTCATAATAAAATTTTGATATTGGACAATGTAATTATTGTTCAAAGTCCCAGGAAAGTGTGCAACTTGGAGAAAATAATGTAGATTTACCTAGTACTGTTAATGGTGATTTAGGAATTTCTAAAATGTGGGTTACTAGTGGCAGCATATATTATGCACTAAAAGCAACTGATCTTAAACCTGTATTTCTAGTCTATAATTGGTCTGGAGAGCTAACAATGCACTACTATGCTAGTGGAAGCAAAAAAGCAAGAACCGTCAGTTATAGTGCTCGCGGTATAGGCCGATGCCAAACTTAGCCGCAATATTCTTATTCTTGCATTCGTAGATGACATGGCTATGCCACTTTAAGCGGCAAAATTGATGGCTTCATAGGAGATATAATGTTTCCGAGCACCGCCTTTTAAATGAGAATAATAAAAATGAATGATGAACAATTTTTTAAATTAAGAAAGATACTAGATTTTTTAAAAAAACAAGCTCCGACAGCTATTATCGAAGAGAATGTAAATAGCGTTGAAAATTTTAAGGCAGAATCTGTTGATGAGTATAATAGAGCAAAAAGTTATCTTGGCGAAAATAATAGTTCGTTTAAATCTTTTCATGTAAGTGTGGATTCCGCAAAAGATTTCTTGCGTTTATTGAATTTGCTGGGTGCAATACATGCCAATTTTAATATACGTTCAAAGCCTTTTATAATAGAAGGAGAAGAAAGCAGCAAGGTGCTAAAAAGAGAGAACGACTATTATAACAACTGGATGGAGTGTTTTTCAAACTATGAATTTATGATAGTTGATTTTGATGAAACTGCTTTAGACCAGGATCAATATTACGGTTAATTTCATTAATTCATCAAAAAGGCAGTAACTGATATGACCCCAAATTTGTCCTAAATTTTGGGGTCATATAGCTTAAGCTGCCTTTTTTAGTTCAGTTATTTCGCATTGTTAAAATCATTATATTAAAAGCTAATATGCTATTATTCATCAATTTTTTTAATATAAATTAATTTTGCTTTTCTTAATATGCCACGATCTTTAAATAGAAAGCCATAATATCTACTATTAATTTTTCCGACATAATAAAGCGTATCATAAGATCCTTGATTATCAGTAGTTATTTTAACAGAAGCAATTTTTTTATTATGTAAGCATTTATATGTGTCTAAGTTATATGAATATTTTCTTTCGCCAGCACTAAGATATACGGTTTTTTCTAAAGAATTAATTCTATAATAATGTATAAAGCCCATTCCAATGCCTAAAAAGAGAAATGTTAAAATAAATACAGTTATAGTTTTTGTTATTTTTTCATTTTTGCTCATTTTTAATATGTTAGGAAGAGAGAAAAAATTATGAAAACAGAATTTAAAAAATATAAACAGTCATCTTTATTAATAGTAGCCTTAATTATATCACTTTTGGGGTTTTAAGAATTAATGCCGTTTTTGCATCAAATGATAATATGCCTGAGATGAATAATACATCGGCAGAGCCTTTTGAGCTTGTCGCAACATATAAAAAATATAGCAACAATTGACAGCGCAGTAGTTATTGAGGTCAAAGGTGACGATGTAACTCTCATTAAAATATATGGAAAATAAAGATATTCCTGAATTAGCCTACAACAAAAAATCATTCCTTTTGTAAATAATCAAATTCGAAAATTGCAATTTTGACCACTACACCCCAATTCAGCAATTTACAGCCTGCCAAAACTATTGGTAAAGATTGGAACGATGTGCTAGTTAATAGTAAAAAACAAGAAAATTCTACTATGCGGAGATACAATTAAATAAAGACAAAACAGATAGTGTTGTGATTTCCAATAAGCAGGTAATACAATCCACAGGTATAGAACTTGAATAGCACTACTTTAAAATCTAATATCGCTTTTTACCATATATCACTATAAAAGTGATTAAATATGGTATAATATAAGTAAAGATATTGGAGGCTTTAAAATGAGTGCAACAATCGTTAAACTACTCAAAAGCAAAAATATAAGCGTCGCTAAAGTCGCTGAGGCCAGCAACGTCCCACTTAGTACTTTAAGAAACTCAATTGTTAAACCAATTGAGACCTGGTCAATTAGGGTCCTTAATGCCTTTGCAATCGCACTTAAAGAGAAGCCAGGAGATTTACTCAATATGCTAGAAACACAACCATATATTTTAGATATAAACGATGAAACGCAGACTATCCAAGGCGTTTTCATTGCTAATAAAGAAATTTACCAACAAATTAGAACTGTCGTGGAAGTCAACCACCTGGAAGGGTGGAATCCTACAGAATCAGATATCCAGGAATTGCTTGATGAAGCTATCCAGCCTGATCCAGTAGTAGCTGAGCGCTTTGAAGAAATTTGGGGCAAGGATAATGAGTGATTGGATTAGTGAAACCTTGTATTCAAATGGCGTCCTAAAAAATAAGCTCCATATCCATGACCCAAAGGAGTTAGAGAAAAAGGAATATGAGCTATCCGCTCGGAATGCTTTGTTCTTGTTGCAAAAAAAGCCCCAAATAAACGATATCGGAGACCTTAAGAAGGTACACCAATTCTTATTTGGTGAACTATACGATTGGGCCGGTAAATATCGCCCCGGCAATTTCAATAAAAACGGGTATGAGTTTTTTGATCATACCAGATTCGATTTTGCCGAAAAAGATATTAATAACATGCTGCACAAGCACCCCGCGAGAAAGCCTTTGGCTAACAAAGACTATGCTGAGCTGCTAGACGCAATTAATTTCATGCACCCGTTTAGAGAGGGCAACGGCCGTAGTTGCAAAGTTTTTCTTTCTGCATACGCGGCTAATCATGGCCAAGTAATTGACTATCCGCGAAGAAACAAAGAGATGATTGAAGCGCAAAATGAAGCTAATGTTGACAAAATTGCTAAACTAATTAAAGTCGAAAACACACCCAGCCGCAATCGAGCGTTCCAAGTACTGCAAAGTGCTGGAAAGACACTTAGCCAAGCTGAACTTGCCCAAAAATACGCTGAACAACAGGAAAAAGAGCAGCAGGGGCTTGATCATGACGATAGCCTTGGATTAGATTAGAAAGCAGGATAAATCAATTGAAGTATGAAGACAAGTTCAGACTAACGCCCGAAGAAAATAGACGCTTTGCCAAAACTAATTTAACCAAATTAGTCTTCACGAACTCACGCTTTGAAGGCCTGACTACCACTATGCCACAGACCCAGACAATCATTGATGGGTCTGGGTGTTGATGGCATTCCAATCGATGATATTAATATTATCGTTCAACTTAAGCGCGGTTGGCAGTTTGCCATCAACGAAAAAATGCCCCTAGACTTAAACTTCGAAAAGAAGCTTAATAAGATTGTTGCCCGCGATACGGCTGCCTTTCCAGGATATTTGCGTAATGGATCAGGCGGGGTGGAAACGTACCAAGGCGAGTTTGAACCGCCTATGATTGAAGAGGGCCAGGAACAGAAATATTTAAAGCAGCTGCTAGCCAGTGATAGTACTGTCACCGATAAGGCACTGACCCTGATGTATCACAATATGCGCCAGCAAATGTTCTACGATGGTAACAAGCGAACTGCTCCACCCTGATAGTTCTGCCAAAGATAATAGATTTCAATTTTATCTTGCTTAGACAATTTAGACATAAAAATATGACCTGCGAAATTGTCTTAATTCGGGGTCATATCATTTACTAAGCCTAGTAGCATTTTTGTAATTAATTTGTTTTAGCTGCTATTCGCTCATCATGCCATTCAAGAATCATCTTTACTATGGCGTTAGCGACATTCAAGTTTTTTAACAACGGTCCGTGAGAATAGGTACCAATGAAATTGCGATAACGCAGGCCTTCAACGTGGTCTTGCGGGTTGTTGCCGTAGCCTTCAATCATTTCTCCTAAGGGATGCAGCTTATCCTGATCGTCAAAATAAGTTTGCCCAGAATGATTTTCAAAGGCCTTGACTTCGCCCCATTCACTCATGTAGCGGGTGTCTCCAATCATGCGCTTATCTGCCTTAAAAACGGTATGGAAAGGTAGAATATCTAACCCTTTGATTGTCACACCAGCATTAGTTTTGTAATAAGTACCAACGAGTTGGTAGCCACCGCAGACCCCTACCATAGGTTTGCCTGCGTTAATATATTTGGTTAAAGTTTCCTTATGACGCGGTAAATCTTTGGCAATAACAGTTTGTTCGAAGTCCTGCCCACCGCCAAAAAAGACAAAGTCATAATCAAAAGCGTTAAATTGATCACCAAGAGAAATATTATCAACTTGTGTATCATAGCCCTGTTTTTTTAGCAAAAACCTGATAATTTTAACGTCGCCAGAATCACCATAGGTGTTCATCAGGTCTTCGTATAAATATGCAATCTTGATTATTTTGTTCGCCATTGTTTACCAACCCCTATTTTCTTGTTTAAAGTATATCTTAATAGTTAGAAGTGGGCAAAGAATAGTTATTTAAGATTTTGCTGCGCTGCAAAATGGTTAATTGGACCGTATTTAGAACCAACTGCAATTGGGTGAGCAATAGCTTCATAAGTAAAATCTTTAGCAGTTTGTACGCTGGCAATAATTGATTGGCCTTTTGCTAATTCAGCAGCAATTACTGCTGATAGTGTGTCACCTGTACCATTAATTCTATCTGTATTAATAAACGGCTTGGTAAATTCGTGAAATTTTCCGTCTGCAGTGAGTAAAATATCTGTTACTTGCGACTGCGCAGAATCATCATGACGACCTTTCATTAAAACATTTTTGGCTCCCATATCCTGCAATTTTTTGGCTCCCTGATGAATTTCATCTTTGGTAGCTAAATTCAAACCGGTTAATTTTTTCTGTTCGTAAAAGTTAGGCGTAATAATGTCAGCCAGTGGCATTAACTGCTCAAGAAAAGCCTGGTAGGCATCGTCATCAAGCAAGGTATCACCGTGTTTGGTCATAATAACCGGATCGAGTACGATCTTACCCATATCATACTTGTGCAAATTAGCAGCAACACAGGCAATTACGTCCTTGTTAGCCAGCATACCGGTTTTAAGTGCGTCAATTTTAAAATCATCGTTTAGTACGTCAAATTGTTCCTGAATAAAAGAAATAGGCATAACTTCTTGTGCATATATACCAGTTGTATTACCAGCAACGGCAGCTGTTAAAAGCCCCATACCATATACTTGACGGGCATAAAATGAATGTAAATCAGCAGTCATCCCCGCACTGCCATCGCTGTCATTTCCAGCTATTGTTAAAGCAATAATTTCTTTTTTCATTTTCATGTATCCTCTTTTTAACGTAAGCTCTATGTAACCAGTATAACTTAAAATAGGGATAATGTTATAATAATTTCTTGTAAAAGCAAGTCTGGGTAGTAAAATTAGTATAAACCGCTTTCTGTCGGAGAGGATACAAGAAACAATATGCTAAAACAATATATTATGGCAATCGATGAGGGAACTACTTCAACCAGAGCAATGATAATTGATCATCAGGGCAGAAAAATAGCTTCATCACAAAAGGAATTTCCCCAATATTTTCCTCAACCTGGTTGGGTAGAGCATAAACCTGAAGAGATTTGGCACGCAGTCCAAACAACAATTGCCAATGCCATTATTAACTCTGGCGTGCGTCCGGGGCAGATAGCAGCAATTGGTATTACTAACCAGCGTGAAACAACGGTAATTTGGGATAAAAAGACCGGCAAACCCATTTATAATGCAATTGTTTGGCAGTCACGGCAGACAACCGACTTGGCTGAAAAGTTAAAGACCGATGGCTATAGTGAATTGATCCATAAAAAGACGGGATTAATAATTGACCCATACTTTAGTGCTACTAAAATTCGCTGGATTTTAGATCATGTTGCTGGTGCACAAGAAAAAGCCGAAAATGGCGACTTGTTTTTTGGCACAATTGACAGTTGGCTTTTGTGGAACTTAACTGATGGTGAAGTACATGTGACTGACTACACTAATGCTTCGAGAACGATGCTGTTTAATATTCACGACTTAAAATGGGATGACGACATCTTAAAGCTGCTCAATATTCCCAAGGTAATGTTGCCAGAAGTTAAGTCCAATTCAGAAATCTATGGTTATACCAAGTCTTATACCTTTTTTGGTGGCAAAGTGCCAATTGCCGGTATTGCCGGAGACCAGCAGGCAGCCTTGTTTGGTCAGCTGGCTCTGAAAAAAGGAATGGTTAAAAATACTTATGGTACTGGCTCCTTTATCGTCATGAATACCGGTGAGCAGCCGACAGAGTCGGACAATAATTTGTTGACGACTATTGCTTATGGCTTAAATGGTAAAATTTCCTACGCTTTAGAGGGTTCTATTTTTGTTTCGGGCAGTGCTATTCAGTGGTTGCGCGACTCGTTAAAAATGATTAAGACGGCTGCAGATTCGGAAAAAGCAGCCAGACAATCGAAATCTGAAAATGAGGTTTACGTTGTTCCGGCTTTCACAGGTTTAGGTGCACCGTACTGGGATTCAGAAGCACGTGGCTCTGTTTTTGGAATTACACGTGGAACAAATGATAAGGATTTTATCAAGGCGACGCTGCAATCGCTGGCTTATCAAACACGGGATGTAGTGGATACGATGCAGGTTGATTCCGGCATTAAAATTCCAACCTTGCGCGTTGATGGCGGAGCGTCCAATAATGATTATTTGCTCCAATTCCAGTCTGACATCTTAGGCATTAAGATTGAGCGGGCCAAAGTATTGGAAACAACTTCAATGGGTGCAGCCTTCTTGGCCGGTCTGGCAGTCGGCTATTGGCAAAATGTGGCTGAATTAAAAGATATTTTTGTTGTAGGCAAGACCTTTGAACCTCAAATGCCTGAAAGTGAAAAAGAACATTTATATCAAGGCTGGAAGAAGGCCGTAAAAGCTACTCAGATTTTTGCACATGGTGAATAAGTTATTTAAAAAAGGGGGACAAGAAATTGGCACATGATCGAATAGTTGCACTAGATAGTCCGATGAACTTTCGTGATGTTGGCGGTTATCAAAGTGTGACTGGTAAAACAGTTAAATGGAATAAAATTTATCGTTCAGATTCGCTTAGTTCTTTAACGGCCAGGGATCAAGTTAAGTTAGCTAAAATGCGTGTCACTGTTGATTGCGATTTACGCTCTGAATACGAGAAGTCCTCTTCACCGGATATTTCTTGGCCCGATGTGGAATATGTGGACTTGCCAGTATATTCTGATAACGTCAATGATGCCCAAAACAATCGTTCAATCTACCGTTTTTTGCACCATATTCCTGATATGCACAATAATTTTATTGGTCGCATTTACCAGCAAACTCTGCTTAGTTCGCACAGTCAGGAAATGTTTGCCCGTGTTTTTGCGGAGTTGCTGGAATTGCCCGCAGATGAAGCACTGGTCTATCACTGCAGTGCTGGTAAGGACAGAACAGGAATGGTTTCGGCTTTAATATTAATGGCACTTGGAGTAGATGATGATACCATCGCCCGCGATTATTTATTAACTAACGAGTTATATGATTTTGCTGTTTCTCGCCAATTGCCAAGTAATGATGAAATTACGCAAATGGTTTCAAAAATGAATGTAACTAAAGGTGAAGGTATAGCTATTCGCGGCATTACAGAAACAGTCCGTGGCGGCTGGGGCGATTTTCCCACCTTTTTCAAAAAAGTATTGGGCTTTAATGATGATGACTTGGCTCAACTAAAACGAATGTACTTAGATTAGGGGCGAATCGTGATGGTAACCTTGCTTGATGTTGCTAAAAAAGCTAATGTTTCAAAGATGACGGTTTCTCGTGTAATTAATCATCCCGAGCAGGTAACAGAGGAATTACGTATATTGGTTGAGCAGGCGATGGATGAACTTGATTATCATCCTAATTATGTTGCCCAGGCTTTGGTAAATAAGCGTACAAATGTTGTTAAGTTTGTCACGCTGGAGGATATAGATACGACAGAGCCATATTATATGAACCTGTTATTCGGCATCGCACGTGGGTTATCTAAAAAGCAGTACGCTATCCAACTTGTTACTGATAGAGGTCAGATAGAGGATGGCAACTTTGACGGTTATCTCATTACCGGCGCCCGTTCTAGCGATTATGCTTTTTTTGACAACCTTAAAAAGCCCTTTATTTTATTTGGTGAAAATCACCATGGTTATGATTATGTGGATAATAATAATCAGTATGGTGGAGAATTAGCGACAAAATATGCACTTTCGCGGTTATACCAAAATATTATTTTCATTGGCATTGATGTCAGAGAGCCATTTGAGTATTCACGTGAAACGGGCTACGTCAATACTTTACAGAAGAATAAAAAGGTGCCTCAAATCTATCGCATTGCTAATCATAGTCATGCAGCGCAAGAAGTAATCAAAAATAATTTCCACAAGTTTCCTAAAGATACCTGTTTTATCTGTGCCAGCGATCGTATTGCTACGGGAGTGGTCAGGCAATTGCAGGATGAAAAGGCTAAGGTTCCGGCTGACTTTGGTGTGATTGGCTACGATGGCGTTTTTCTGGATCAGGTTTCCAACTTGAAGTTAACTACCGTTAAACAGCCAATTTTTAAAATGGGTGAACTCTTGGCCAACATGCTCCTACGCAAAATTGATCAAAAAGGGTCTCCTCAAGGAGAGGCACTAATTAAGCCTTCCTTAGTTAAAAGAGAATCAACCAGGTAAAATATTTAAGTACAAATAGAAATACACATAATAATCAGATAGCGGACTGATTATTATGTGCTTTTTTAATGGTTAAAAAGGCTAGTCTGTGAGAATTGAAATGATATAATTGAACTCACAAAAAATACAATAGTTTTTTAGGAAAAAACATACCTGAATATACCGAACTACGCTAATTTAATTGAACTAGTGGCGATTTTTTCTGATAGCGGTAACATTGCTATTACCATTGCCTCTCACCAGCTTTCTCAGCTAAACTTTAAGTGGAGGTATAAATTTATGACGCATTGGTATGAGCATGCAATAATTTACCAAATTTATCCTAAGTCTTTTCAAGACAGTAATGATGATGGTATTGGTGATTTAAATGGAATCAGGCAGAGATTACCTTATTTACAACAGCTTGGTATTAATACTATTTGGCTAAATCCTATCTTTGTTTCCCCGCAGGTTGATAACGGCTATGATGTGGCAGATTATTTTAAAATCGATCCCCGAATGGGAACAATGAAAGACATGAAAGCTCTAATTGCTGCTTGTCATCAAGTAGGGATTCATGTGCTTTTAGATTTTGTTTTAAACCATACTTCTGATCAAAATGAATGGTTTAAAAAGGCCAAAAGTGATCCGCATAGTCAATATCGCGACTACTATATTTTTGCAGGTGCAAATAATCAGCGTCCCAATAACTGGGGCAGCTTTTTTGGCGGCAGCGTTTGGGAGCCGGACCCGGCAGGTACGGGCCAATTTTATTTCCATTTGTTCGACAAGCACATGCCCGATTTAAACTGGCGTAATCCTAAAGTAAGACAAGAAATGCTCAAAATTGCGGAATTTTGGCTGGCTCAAGGAATAGATGGCTTGCGCCTTGACGCTTTTATTCATATTGCCAAGACAGATTTACGACAAAGTTTCCCGGTAAAAGAAATAGCAAACGACCAAACGGTAGTTGCCGAACCCTTTTTTGCTAATTTGCCCCAAGTTCAGAAATGGCTGCGCCCATTTTGTGAGCAGATAAAAAAGGATTATCCTGAAGCGTTGCTTTTGGGGGAAGCCGCCAGCGCTAATGTTAATTTAGCAGCAGACTATACGGCAAAAGACCACCATCTTTTAGATAGTGTTGTTACTTTTCGTTATTTTAAGGATGATCAAAGGTACATTGATCCTAACTTGCCTGCAGCTGTTCAACCTAAAGGACTTGACTGGGATGCTTTTAAGAAGACGCAGGTTATTTGGCAACAAACTTTGGCGCAGGTTTCTCAACCTACATTATATTGGAGCAATCACGACATGCCGCGACTGGCTAGCAGAATAGCAAGAACTGGAACACAGGCACGCAGCTTAGCAATGCTGATGTATTTGCAACGGGGAATCCCCATTATCTACTATGGCGAAGAATTAGGCTTAAAAAATCTGCTTTTTACTGCTAAAGAAGAGTTTAATGATCAAGAAGCGGAACGCTTTATCACGAAAGCTGCAGATTGGGGTCTAACAAAAGCGGAAGCACTAAAAATGGTCAGTCAAACGCATAAAATGCCGGCACGAGGGCCGATGCCGTGGACAGCTAAAAAGCCAAATTATGGTTTTTCAAAAGTGAGTCCGTGGCTTGAAGGGCAAAGCCAAAATAACGCTAATGTTCAGGCTGAACTGGATGACCCTGACAGTATGTTTAACTTCTACAGACAACTGCTTAGTTTGAAAAAAATGGCTTTGTTTCAATCAGGTAGTTTTTACTTGCTGGCAACCGCTAATGACAGCTACGTTTATCAGCGGGATTTAGCAAATGATAGTGCAATTGTGGCAGTTTCACTAAGCAGTCAAAAATTAAGAATTAAACTACCTAGTGAATATAGGAAAGTCATGTTAACTGCCGGACAGCATTATTTGAATAAGGATGAATTGATTTTGATGCCGTATTCTGGTGTGGTTTTAAGTAAATAATGGAGGAAAAAATGCAATTAGCAGCCCTGAAACATAGAACGGAAAGCGAAGACTGTTTTGTCATTAGTCAGCACCATGTGCGGATTCGGTTCCATAGTGCCAAAAATGATGTTAAAAAAGTAATAGTTCATTATACTGATAATTATCTTGATACCAAGACTGATAAAACCGTGGCCATGACTAAAGCAGGGCAAGGGCAGGTAACTGATTATTGGGTAGCAACTTTGAATGCTCCTTATCGCCGCCTTAAATATACTTTCGAAGTCGTTGGCCAGGATGACAGCCATAAAATTGTTGGAGACCGCGGGATCAAAGACTTTACCGCAGCAAATTTAGCAGCTGACAGCAGCTACTTCAAATTGCCTTACTTGCATGAAATTGATCAAACCAAAACTCCTGACTGGGTTAAAAATACTGTTTGGTATCAGATCTTTCCTGAGCGCTTTGCCAATGGTGATAAAAATAATGACCCTCAAGGCACAAAACCCTGGAATCCGCAAGATCATCCCGGACGAGAAGACTTTTACGGAGGCGACTTACAGGGCATTATTGACCATCTGGACTATTTAAAGGAATTGGGCGTTAATGGGTTATACCTGTGTCCGGTTTTTAAAGCCAGTTCCAATCATAAATATGATACGATAGACTATCTGCAGATTGACCCTGATTTTGGTGACAAGGATTTGTTTGCCAAGTTTGTGAGTGAAGCTCATAAAAGGGGAATGAAGGTAATGCTGGACGCTGTCTTTAATCATTTAGGCGGCCAGTCAATGCAGTGGCAGGATGTAATCAAAAATGGCACTAAGTCGCGGTTTGCATCCTGGTTTCATATTAATCATTTTCCAGTTAAACCATATCAAGGACCTGAGGCAGGCGGTCCAAATTATGATACCTTTGCTTTTGAAGGACAAATGCCCAAATTAAATACTGCCAATCCTGCAGTCCAAGATTTTCTGCTGGAAATCGCAACTTATTGGGTAAAATATTTTGATATTGATGCCTGGCGGCTGGATGTTGCTAACGAAGTAGACCATCATTTTTGGCGAAAATTTCATGATGCGCTTACTGCAATTAAACCGGACTTCTATATTGTAGGTGAAATTTGGCATAGTGCACGGCCTTGGCTCAACGGTGACGAGTTTTCTGCAGTGATGAATTATCCGTATACTTTACAGATTGAGGAACATTTTCTGCACAAAACAAAAACAGCCCAGGAACTAGTTGCGGCTCTTACCGATCAACTAATGATGTACCGCGACTGCACGAATCAGGCCATGATGAATATGCTTGATTCTCATGATACCGCCCGTTTACTGACGCTTGCAGGTGAAAATAAAGCGCTGGCTTTGCAAACCCTGACTTTTATGTTCGTGCAGACTGGCAGCCCGTGCATTTATTACGGTACTGAAATGGGAATGACAGGAGGAGAAGATCCCGATTGCCGCAAGCCAATGGACTGGCAAAAAGAGGGCACGCCTTTTTGGTATAAAGTGCAAAAGCTGATTGCTTTTAGAAATAATCATGCTGCTACTTTAGGTAATGGCACAATCAGTCTAAGCGTTACGTCTACCGGCTTAATCAAAGTTAAGCGAATTGGTACAGAAAAGATCACTGCTCTTTTTAATACAAGTCCTGATAAGATTGCCGTTTCCACAAACGGCCAGGTAGTATTAAGTCAGAATTTTGCAGCTGGTCAACTTGCCGAGCACGGATTTGTCATTGAACTTGCAAATTAATTTTAAAAACAACTAGTTGATGCTAGTTGTTTTTTTAAACATGATTCTGATACCGTTAACAGCGATTTTGCTATTGCCAAATATCCCGTTTTTGCGAATAATGAAAGCGTAAACAAAAACCTCACAAAGAGGGAGCGAAAGTAAATGAAACGAATTTTTGAGGTTGACCCATGGAAAGTTGCCACGCACAAGTTTTCCCCGGTGGATAAAAGGCTGCAGGAAAGCATTACTGCGATTGGCAATGACTACATGGGGATGCGCGGTAATTTTGAGGAAGGATATTCTGGCGATCAACTGCAGGGTACATACTTAGCAGGTGTCTGGTTCCCAGATAAAACGCGAGTAGGCTGGTGGAAAAACGGCTATCCGAAATATTTTGGCAAAAGCATTAATGCCCCCAGCTTTATTGGAATTGGCATCACAGTTAATAATGAAAAAATTGACTTAGCCAAGATTAAATTTACAGATTTTTATTTTGAATTAGATATGCATCAAGGCTTGCTTACCCGCAGTTTTATTTATGAGGGTGCAAATACTAAAGTCAAGTTTGAATTTCAGCGTTTTTTACACATTAGGTTAAAAGAAGCGGCTTTAATCACTGTTAAAGCTACTGTACTTGCAGGTCAGGCAGAAATTGAGTTTAATTCAACGCTTGATGGCACAGTTACTAATGAAGACAGTAACTATAATGAACATTTTTGGCTTAGCTGTAATGAGAATGCTGCAAAGCGTTCTATTCAAGTTATAACCAAGCCTAATCCTTACGATGTGCCCCAGTTTACGGTTTTATTAAAAGCAGGCCTGAGAAATAATAATCAAGTTGTTAAGGGTACTGTTAAAACTGCAACTGCAAAGTTAAGCGAGAAGTTGGCAGTTACTCTAAATGCCGGAGAAAGTTACACTTTGGAAAAAGATGTAATCGTAATTACCAGTCGTGATGTAGCACCCGAAAAGCAAAGTGATCGTGCGGATGAGTTGATGCAACAATTGCAATCAAAAAGCTTTGCAGAAAATTTGGCTGATCATACTGCGGTTTGGCAGGATCGCTGGACTAAAAGTGATGTAGTTATTACTGGTAATGATGAAGCGCAACAGGGTATTCGTTTTAACATTTTACAGTTATTCATGACATATTACGGTGAAGACAAAAGGCTTAATATCGGTCCTAAAGGTTTTACTGGTGAAAAATATGGTGGAGCCACATATTGGGACACAGAGGCTTTTATCTTTCCGATGTACCTTTGTATTACTAAACCGAATGTCACGCGGGCGCTATTACAATACAGGCATGATCAACTTGACGGTGCCTATTATAACGCCCAGCAGCAGGGCTTAGCCGGAGCGCTTTTCCCGATGGTAACCTTTAACGGGATTGAATGTCATAACGAGTGGGAAATTACTTTTGAAGAAATACACCGTAATGAAGATATTCCCTTTGCAATCAAACAGTATACTAGTTATACGGGAGACGAATCCTACGTTAAGGACGAAGGCATGGATGTCCTGGTAGGCACTGCCAGATTTTGGGCTGATCGAGTCCATTATTCCAAATGGCGGCATAAATATGTTATCCACGGAGTAACAGGACCTGATGAATACGACAATAACGTTAATAATAATTGGTTTACCAACATTATGGCGCAATGGGTACTGCAATATACTTTAGAGCGACTGCCACTTGCGGATAAGGCGGCCCAGGAGCGTTTAAACGTAACTAAAGAAGAACAGGCAAAATGGCAAGACATTATTGAAAATATTTATTTGCCTGAAGATAAAGAACGCGGCATTTTCTTGCAGCAAGATGATTTTTTAGATAAAGATATTAGACCAGCTACAGAAATTCCGCTTGACCAAAGACCAATAAATCAGCATTGGTCTTGGGATAAAATTTTACGGTCACCTTTCATCAAGCAGGCCGATGTATTGCAGGGTATTTATTACTTGGATGACAGGTTTACCAAGGAGCAAAAAGAGCGTAACTTTGCATTTTATGAGCCGTTGACGGTACATGAAAGTTCACTTTCTGCCTGTATCCATTCAATTTTGGCCGCGGAATTAGGGCGTAAAAAGCAGTCAGTAGAATTTTATGAACGCACGGCCCGCCTAGATCTCGATAACTACAATAATGATACAGATGACGGCCTGCACATTACTTCAATGAGCGGTTCTTGGCTGGCAATAGTCCAGGGATTTGCCGGCATGCGTTATGGTCACAATCAATTGAGATTTAATCCTTTTGTGCCAGATAATTGGACCGGGTATAGTTTCAAAATTAATTATCGCGGCCGCTTAATTCAGGTAGAAGTGACGCAGCAGGAGACACGTATTACGTTAATTAGCGGACAGGAACTGACAATTTTAGTTAAAGAGCAAAAGGTTACTTTAAAAGAGGGTGAACAAAATTGCTTAAAGGCCTGATTTTTGATTTAGATGGTGTGCTGACAGATTCAGCCAAATTTCACCTGGCAGCGTGGAATAATTTAGCTCAAGAACTGGGAATTAAATTAACCAGCGCGCAGTTAGATTCTCTGCGGGGAATATCACGGATGGATTCTCTTAATTTAATTCTGAAGTATGGCAAGCAGGAAAATAAGTACACCAAGACCCAAAAAGAAGAATTTGCGGCAGAAAAAAATGAAAAGTTTTTAGAGCAGGTTGAAACCATGACGCCAGCTGATATTTTGCCCGGAATTACAGCATTATTAGCAGATACCAAAAAGGCAGGTCTGAAAATGTGCATTGCTTCTGCTTCTAAAAATGCCCCCAAAATCTTGAGTAAGCTGGGTATTGCCGCTAAATTTGATCAAATTGTTAATCCTGCTTTACTGGAACGCGGTAAGCCGGATCCGGAAATTTATCAAAGAGCACAGCAATTATTGCAGTTGCATAATGATGAAGTAATTAGCTTTGAAGATGCAGCTGCCGGTGTTGCGGCAATTAAGGCTGCGCACCAGTTTGCAGTGGGAATTGGAGATAAACAAATACTTAAAGGAGCTGATTATATCGTTAAATCTACAGAAGAATTAAAGCTGGATAAAATTGTGGCTGTATTTAAGAGAAATAATAAGAAGGTAGGTTAAAGATATGGTTGAAGTTGACTTAAACCATATGTGTAAAAAGTATGAAGGCAATGATCACTATTCAGTGAAAGACTTTGATTTACACATTAAAGATAAAGAATTCATTGTTTTTGTCGGCCCCTCAGGCTGTGGTAAATCAACTACTTTAAGAATGATTGCGGGATTAGAAGATATTAGCAAAGGTACTCTTGAAATTGATCATAAGGTAATGAATGATGTGGCACCCAAAGACCGTCACATTGCCATGGTTTTCCAGAACTACGCGCTTTATCCGCACATGTCAATCTACGATAACATGGCATTCGGCTTGAAACTGCGCCATTATCATAAAGATGAGATTGATAAAAGGGTACAAAATGCTGCTAAGATTCTTAATTTGCGTGAATATTTAGATAAAAAGCCGGCAGAACTTTCTGGTGGTCAAAGGCAAAGAGTTGCACTAGGACGGGCAATAGTGCGGGATGCTCCCATCTTCTTGATGGATGAGCCGCTGTCAAACTTGGATGCGAAACTGCGTGTTTCCATGCGGGCAGAGATTGCCAAGCTGCACCAGAACTTAGGTACAACTACAATTTACGTTACTCATGATCAGACTGAAGCTATGACCTTGGCTGACCGGGTAGTGGTAATGTCAGTTGGTAAAATTGAACAGATTGGGACACCGCAGGAGGTATATAACCACCCAGTTAATCAATTTGTCGCCGGCTTTATCGGTTCACCGCAAATGAATTTCTTTAATGTCCACTATCATGATGGTCAAGTCTCTGATGGTAAGGGGCTTAATCTGGGAATACCTGAAGGCAAGTCAAAACTGCTTAATGAGCAGGGCTATAATGACTGCGACTTGATACTGGGTATTCGGCCAGAAGATATCCACGCAGAAGAAGCCTTTTTAGAAACTTGGCCTGACGCGGTGGTCGAATCTGAAGTCGTTGTTTCTGAACTCTTGGGAGCTACTATTCAGCTTTACCAAAGAGTGGATGAAACTGAGTTTGTAGCTAACATCAATGCCCGGGATATTTATCAACCAGGGCAAAAAGTCAAGATGGGCTTTGATTTGAACAAAGCACACTTTTTCGACAAGGATACAACCTTGGCGGTAGTTAATTAGGGAATAAAATCAGTGACTTTAGTTGTCATTGATATAAAAACATGTTGTTTTATATTAGGAGGTAAATAACATGAATATTTGGAAGAAAGTAGCTTTAGGAAGTACAGCAGTTTTAGCTGCAATGTCACTTGCAGCATGTTCTAATGGTAAGTCAGACTCTTCATCAAGCAGCAGTAGTAATCAAAATACCAAGCTGACTTTATGGGTTGATACTAACCAAGTATCGTATTATAAGAAAATTGCCAGTGATTTTACTAAATCACATAAGAATATTTCAGTTCGCGTTACACAAAATCCAACCGGATCAGCTAATGCCAAAACTGATGTGGGCAAGGACCCTTCAAAAGCAGCCGATGTTTTTGAAGCACCTAATGATCAATTAGGTCAAATGGCAGATTCTGGTTATATTAACCCGCTGTCACCAAAAGACAGTAACAATATTAAATCTAATTACATTGACGTTGCAGCTAAAGGTGTAACTTGGAAGGGCAAGATCTATGCTTATCCTTATGCACAACAGGCACAAACAATCTATTACAACAAGTCTAAATTATCAGCAAGCGATGTAAAAGACTGGAAGACTTTAACTTCAAAGGGAGTTGTGGCAACAGACTTTACTAACGCTTATGTTATGTGGCCGGTATTCTTCTCTGCTGGTACAAAGCTTTATGGTGACAGTGGTGAAGATTTGAAGGGTTCAACCTTTAATTCTGCTAAAGGTGTTAACGCATTGAAGTGGTTTGCTGAGCAGAAGAATAATAAGGGCGTAATGCAGACCTCTAATGCTTTGAACCAATTGAAGAAGGGCAACGCTCAAGCCATCTTGGATGGTCCTTGGAACGCAGCTAACATTAAGAAGATTTTAGGTAAAAACTTTGCTGTTGCCAAGTACCCAATGATTAATGTTGGTGGCAAGAATGTGCAAATGCAAGCCTTTTTGGGAATCGAAGGGTTCGCTGTTAATGCTCATACTAAGAACCCTAAGGCTGCATCACAATTAGCAGCATTTATTACAGACAAAAAGTCACAATTAATTGCTCACAAAGAAGCTGGTCAAATCCCTGTTCTTAAGGAAGCAGTTAATGACTCAGCAATTAAGAATGATCCAGTTGCTGATGCGGTAACTGAAATGTCTAAACCTGGCAATTCAGTCTTAATGCCGAAATTACCACAAATGTCTGTTTTCTGGAACGATGTTCCTCCTCTAATCAATGGTGCATATGATGGTAAAGTTAAACCCGATCAATATAAAGCACAACTTGATAAATTAGCTAAGCACTCATCAAAGAAATAGTTAATTAAATTACTTAAAGGTTGGACAAGTAGTGCCCAGCCTTTTTGTTCAAGAAGAGGAAGAATTATGTTTAGGAAGAAAAAACATGCGGCACCTGAAGCAACCTTTAAGGAAGTATGGTCTAAAGGCAATATTGCTACCAAATTGTCATTCTTTATTATGGGTTCCAATGCTCTGGCAAATAAGCAGTGGGTAAAAGGCATAGCATTATTGCTGGCAGAAGCAGCCTTTATTGTTTGGCTTGTTTTTAGTGGCATATCCGCAATTAGTATGATGTCAAGCTTGGGACCAATTAAAAGTAAAAAGGTTGTTTATGATAGCGCACAAGGCGTTTATATTACTAAGCAACCTTCAAATTCAGTTTTGATTCTTTTGTTTGGCTTACTGGCAATTATTGTTTGCATTGCGATGGTTTACTTATACATTGTTAACCTGCGTTCTACCAGAAAAAATTATGTGCTCAAGCGGGATGGCAAACATATTTTAACCAATAAAGAAGAGCTGGCAAACTTGTTTGATTCTCGTCTCCACGACACTCTGATGACTTTTCCAATTATTGGTATTCTCTGCTTCACCATTTTGCCAACAATCTTTATGATTTCAATGGCGTTTACCAACTATAACCGGCAACACCCAATTGCCTTTTCTTGGACAGGATTTCAAGCTTTTGGCAATGTACTTAGTGGTGACCTTTCAGGTACGTTCTTCCCGGTTTTGGGTTGGACACTTATCTGGGCAGTAGCTGCTACGGCAACAACATTCTTTTTTGGAGTTTTGCTTGCCTTGCTGATTGAATCTAAAGGAATAAGACATAAAGGCTTCTGGCGGACAATCTTTGTGATTGTCTGGGCTGTACCTCAGTTTGTTTCTTTGTTAATGATGGCTCAGTTCTTAGATTATCAAGGCGCACTCAACAATATATTAATGAATATCGGCTGGATTTCTCACCCGTTACATTTTATTGACAGTCAGGCATCACCTTTGGTGGCACGAATAACGGTTATTATTGTTAATATGTGGATCGGTATCCCGGTTTCAATGCTGGTTTCAACTGCGATTATTCAAAACTTGCCAACTGATCAAATTGAAGCTGCTAAAATCGATGGTGCTAATGCACTACAGGTATTCAAGTCAATTACTTTTCCACAAATATTATTTGTGATGGCACCTTCTCTTATTCAACAGTTTATTGGTAATATTAATAACTTTAACGTGATCTTCCTGTTAACTGGAGGAGCACCAATGAATAACAAGTATAATGGTGCTGGTTCTACCGACCTGTTGGTAACGTGGCTGTACAACTTAACCTTTGGTCAGGAGCAGCGCTACAATGCCTCAGCGGTCTTAGGTATCCTCATCTTTATTATCAGTGCGGTATTTTCATTAATTGCATACCGCCATACCAATGCTTTTAAGGAGGGCTAAAAATGAAATCATATCAAAATCAAAAACGCCTTTCACTCATTTTTCGTTACCTTTTATTGATTATCCTGGCTGTAGTTTGGATTTTACCAATTATCTGGATAATATTAGCCAGTTTTTCCTATAATGATACGGGATTTGTTTCAACTTTTTGGCCTGACAAATTTACTTTTGACAACTACATTGGTATTTTTACTAATTCGCAGTACCCACTAGTCAGCTGGATTATTAACACATTGATTGTTTCTATACTATCAATGATCATTTCTACTTTTTTAACGATTTCAGTTGCTTATGTGTTGTCACGGTTACGCTTTTCGTTTAGAAAACCGTTCATGCAGATTGCACTAGTCTTAGGAATGTTTCCTGGATTTATGTCAATGATTGCTCTTTATTACATTTTAAAGGGCTTGAACATGTTAAACCTGGGTGGCCTGCTACTGGTATATGTCGGTGGTGCTGGACTGGGATTCTACGTTGCCAAAGGATTCTTTGACACGGTCCCATTTTCAATAGATGAAGCTGCTGAAATTGATGGAGCCACTAAATGGCAAATCTTCATGCACGTTGATTTGCCATTAGCTAAGCCTATGATAGTTTACACTGCGTTAACAGCCTTTATTGGTCCGTGGACAGACTTTATTTTCTCGGGAATTATTTTGTCAACGTCTGGCAATCCTAAAACATACACAATTGCATACGGACTTTATAACATGGTGCACAATACTAAAGGCAATGCTACCGCATATTTTGCAGAGTTTGTTGCTGGTTGTGTGATTATCGCTATTCCAATTACGATCTTATTCGTCTTCATGCAGAAGTTTTACGTCAATGGTATTACAGCTGGCGCAGAAAAGGGATAGGACATAGTAAGAAAAATGCGGCTCTTAGGAGTCGCATTTTTTGTTATTCAAAACTTTTATATAAAAGCAGAACAATAAAAAAGGCTTGATTCTAACCTGTTGCATCAGAATCAAACCTTGTATGTTATATATAAACTAGTTTATATTGTCTTGTCATAAATGCTTAAAGCTTTTTGCTTTTGTTCATCTGACATTGGAGAAGATGGTGTTAAAGCCACAACGTTATTCGGAATTCCTCTTTGATCGAGGATATATTTGAATAAAGTCATAAATGGGTTAACTATATTTAATAATTCAGAAGCCTCGGCAATTGTCTTTTGCTCTTTTGCCACTTGCTCATCATTACCGGCCTCATAGTTTCTTAACAAGTCAACACAAACATGACTGTAAAGGTTAGATAATCCGCCAACTACGCCTTGACCGCCAGCTTTAACTACATCAATTACATTACCGTCATAACCAGTATAAACTCTAAATTCAGGGAATTTTGCATTTACAACTTTAATAGTGTTGAGAGTGTGGTTAACGTCTCCAACAGTATCTTTAATTCCGACAATATTGGAGTTGTCTTTTAATAAAGTTAAGAGAATGTCGGCGTTAACATCATAACCAGTTCTGTCAGGATAATTATAGATTATAATATCGCCTTTAATAGCTTTAGCCATCTTATTATAGAAGGTAATAATACCTGCTCTATCACAAGACATGTAATATGGTCCTACTAGCAAAATGCCATCTGCACCAAGTTCCAATGCTTTGTTTGCAAATTTAATAGTTAATTGATCGTCCATACGGTTGGCACCGACTAAAACTTTAGTCCGGTGGTCAATATACTTAATTGCATCTTCTACTAAAGATTGGCAAACTTCAAAGGTTTGAGCATAGAATTCTCCACAACTGCCTAAAAGAGCAATTTCTGAAATTCCATCTTTAATTAAGCGGTCATACAGCTTATGCATAGCATCAAAATCTACAGTATTTTCATCTTTTAATATGGTCAAAATAGGGCAAATATATTCTTTCTTCATCTTTATGTTCTCCATTTCTATATAATAATTTTAATTTCCAAATTTAACTAATATTTAGCCGAAAAACATGAAGGCCACAACTTCATTAATAATAGACACAATCCACATTGTTGGCACCCCATATTTTAGGAAACTCTTGGTATCAACCTTCATATAATCAAGTCCCCAAATGTTCCAAGACTGTGTAACGTCAGTAGACACTGCAAGTAAACTTGGAATCAGTAACAGTGGTAGTAAGAAATAATCACTGAATAAATGGGTACCTGAAAGAACTGCAGCAGTAGCCGCACCAGCTCCCCAAACGTGTAGAGGACCTCTAAATAGTGCTAACGGAGCTAATATTCCAAATATAATTGCTAATATTAAATGACCATGAGGTAAAATTGCACTGAACAGGGGCTTAAAATGAACTGCGTCAATTTTGGCGGCTCCTGTAAACATTGTCAGTGCCATTAAGAACATGATTAAACCAGCAATATCGGATATAGCTTTTTTAACAGTATCATTAATGAAATCCACTAATTTCTTATAGTTGTTCATTTTTTTAGTTAAGAGCATGGCTAACAGTGCAGCTAAAGTGAGTGACGGTACAGCGTCCCACTTAAAAAGCATATTCATTGCTACAGGGATAATTGGTACTATGTAGGCAATCTTTGAAATTTGGGGTTTCTGATCACTGTTATCAATTTGGGCACCGATAACTGCAAGATTTTCCTGTGCTTTTGCAGGGTCTATCTTTTTACGATTTAGGACTAGCAGAAGTATTACGAACGCCAGTTGGATAATCGCTGCTATCCAAGCAAATTTCAGATACTTGTCATCATAGGTAACGGATGGAAAGAAAGGCTTTATTTGATTAAATAAAACCACGTTAATGTACATTGGCGCACCGATGGCTAAGCAAAATGTCGTTAAAGCTAGGTCACGCGGAATACCTACTGATAGCATAATCGGTAATAAAATTACCCCAATAGCTATAACTGAGCCAACGCCGTATGCACTGATAAAAATAAACGAAGTAACCAATAAAACTAAAATTGCCGATAATAAAGGCTTCTTTTTACCAATCCTATTTGTCTCTTCAGAAATAGAAGAAGCTATTCCACTTTCGACTAGCACTCGGCCAAACCATGAACCAAATATGATATAAATAATTGTTGGTCCATAACCAAGGACTGGTTCAGTGAATATTTTCTTGATAGCTGTGTTAAAGGGAACAAGTCCAATGATAGCCCACAAAATAGCCATCACAAATAAACCAATTGTTAAATTGCCGCCCTTTAGTATGAAATAAATAAAAAGGAAAAAGCTGATTAATAGTAAAATTGGAATTATATATGAAACCATAATTTTTCTTCCTTAATTAGCTTAAAAACAAATCTAAATTTGATAGTAGAAAACTATAAATTAACTGAATAAGTAATTTGGATAAGAATTTTGAAATTTCATCTATCTTTTTTTATTTGCAACAAATATATTCATTTTTAGGTAAGCGTTTACCTATATCTAATTCTGATACTTTGAGAATAAAAAAGCAATACTTTTTAAAAAGTTTTTTACTGATCGCATAAACGTGTGCCTTAAAACATTACTTGAATTGAAATAATTTTAAAATTTTATTGACAAAATAAAGAGTTTTTATGATGTAGAATTACTTAACATTGAGACTTTGACTAAAAATATTTAATTATAAGAGAGAGTTTACAGATAACTTTTTGAGCAAAAAATCTTTTTGGGTTTAAAATAAAATAAAAAAGAGGCTCAGTTTATGGAAAATATCAAAATTGTTCAGGGGGACATAACCAAATTAACGGTAGATGCAATTGTTAATGCTGCCAATAAGACATTGTTAGGTGGTCTGGGCGTTGATGGGGCAATACACCGGGCAGCTGGACCGCAGCTGCTGGCCGAGTGCAGACAGCTTCATGGCTGTGAAACAGGTCAGGCTAAAATTACTAAGGGGTACAAGTTACCTGCTAAGTTTGTAATTCATACTGTGGGACCAATTTATTCAGGGTCTGCAGAAGATAATAAGTTATTAACAAGTTGCTATATCAACTCCCTAAATTTAGCCAAAAGCCATGGCTTACATAGTATCGCGTTCCCAGCAATTTCTACAGGAGCTTACGGCTTTCCGGCTGCAGCTGCTGCACATATTGCTTTTACTGCCGTGCAAAATTGGCTTACGGAGCATTCTGATTATCAAATGAAAGTTATTATGTGTGCCTTTGATGCCAAAACGGCAGAGTTATACCGAACAGAAGTAAAAAAATATGCTTGAGTAAAAATTAAAAAAGTTGCTTTCAATTGCTTTTCGGAAATTAATCTTCCTGACATCGAACTATCCCTTTAATTGTTAAATCTTATTTTGATGATTCAGCCACAATAATACCCCCAAATTTAGAACAAATTTGGGGGTATTTTTCACGTAAATACGGTTGGTTCTTATTTTACGACCACAGCAAAGGCTTCATATGGTCTTAATTTAATATTATCAAGTGTTTTGGGTGCCTGATAGTTACTAATTAAAACCTGGTCAATTTTATCAGGTGCAGAAAATCGTTCTTCATTGCCTGTCAAATTAGCAACGACTAACCAGCGCTCGCCAGCAAGTTCACGGTAATATGCCAAGACGTTAGGACTGGCAGAAACAGGAGTGAAGCTGCCATTAACGATAATTTCGCTTTCATGACGTAATTTAATGAGTTTTTGATAGGTATAAAAAATTGATTGTGGGTCAGCTAAAGCCGTTTGAACGTTAATATCTTGATAGTTGGGATTAAGCGCCAGCCAAGGAGTTCCAGTAGTAAAGCCAGCAGCAAAAGACGCTGACCACTGCATGGGTCTGCGGGCATTGTCGCGCCCTTTAGCATTGATTGACCTGATAAGTTCGTCTTTGGTATAATCTTGCTTGATTCGCTCATTATACATATTGACACTTTCAAGGTCTTCAACTTCAGAGATATCCTTGACTGGACAGTTTGTCATGCCAATTTCTTCACCATTATAAATATAAGGAGTACCTCGCATTAAATGTAAGGCAATGGCAAACATTTTGGCAGATTGTACCCTGTATTTATTATCATTGCCCCAACGAGAAATGACACTGGGAAGATCATGATTTTCCCAGAACAAACTATTCCAGCCATGATTATAATCAATTTGTGTTTGCCATTTAACTAAAACCTTTTTAAGATCGCTGGCTTTAAAAGGTTTAAGATCCCATTTTGTCTTTCCCGGCTGTTTATCAATGTTTTGATCTTCAAACTGAAAAATCATAGAGAGCTCATGCCGGTCAGGATCAGAATATTTACGGGCACTATCGAGATCAGCACTCCAGGTCTCACCAACAGTTACTACATCGCGGTTAGCTAAAACAGCTTGGTTCATTTCCTGAATATAATGATGAAGCTGGGGACCATTTTCGCGAATTTTTCGATCCGGATCTTTACCAATTAGTTCAATCACGTCCATGCGAAAGCCGCCAATGCCTTTATCAAGCCAGAAGTTCATCATGTCATATATTTTGTGCCGTAATTGTGGGTTTTGCCAGTTCAAATCTGGTTGTTGCGGGGCAAAAAAGTGTAAGTAATACTGGCTCGTTTTATCATCAAATTGCCAGGCAGAACCTGAAAAATCAGATTTTAGATCATTAGGTTCATGACCGGCAACAGGATCACGCCAGATGTAATAGTCTCGGTAAGGATTATCTTTACTTTTGCGTGCTTCAATAAACCACTCATGTTGATCAGAAGTATGATTAACGACTAAATCCATGATGATTCGAATATCGCGTTTTTTAGCTTCACTAATCAGCCTGTCCATATCTTGCATGCTGCCATATTGCGGATCGATTGCTTTATAATCGGCAATATCATACCCATTATCGACGCCAGGAGATTTATAAATTGGTGAAAGCCAAATTGCATCTATTCCCAATTTTTGCAAATAGTCTAAGCGACTTATAATGCCGGGCAGGTCACCAATACCGTCACCGTTGCTATCTTGGAAAGACTTGGGATAGATCTGATAAATTACTGCATTTTTCCACCATGGTGTCATCTTAATTCTCCTTTGCAATCGCTCACATTATCAGTTAATTATAACACTGCAAGATAGGATAAATTAATGTTACCGGTATCTGATTAAAGTCCTAAGTCCGCAATTAGCTGCAGCGCTTCTTTATCATCGCCCAGTTGCAATAAAGCATCTTTTAAGCATAACATGGGCTTGCCGTCACGATCGGGTGTAGTTTGGGCATGAGCCAAAGAACTCAGAATGGCTTCGTGCACAATGTCTACCGTAATCCTAAAGTAGCGGTCAATTTTGTCATCAGTAATTGCCTGGATTGTACTCAACTCGTGTTCAGGGAAATGACTTACCCGGTTAGCAGTAGAGAAAGCTAGAGTAATCTCGCCACTACCGTTGCCGCTAAATGAGCCACTGCGAGTGATGCCGATACCGGAACGCTTGGCAATGCGTTTTAATTGTCTGGAGTTAAACGGAATGTCAGTAGCAATTACTGTGATAATACTGCCTTTTTCCTTACTGTCCTTGTTATCCAAAAATTTTTTACCAATAGCATGACCATAAATGTTCAAATCAGCACTAAGACCAAAATTGGACATGACTAGCGCACCCATTGTGAAGGTTTTGCCGTCAATTTCGACTTGTCTTGAAGCCGAGCCAATACCGCCCTTAAGTTCATAGCAGCGCATTCCTGTGCCACCGCCAACTCCGCCTTCAGCGAAATCTGCACTAGCAGCTGCAAAAGCATCGTTAACATCGTCTTCGGTGACACCTAAATCGCGAATATGGTTAATCGAACTGTCATTGCACTCCATGATGATCGGATTGACGCTGCCAGTTGACAGACCAATTTCAGGATTTTCAGCCAGCATTCTTTTGACTAAAGCCATTGATGCGGTACCCACGTTGAGAGTATTGGTTAAAACCAGTGGTGTTTCAATTGTACCCAGCTCGTTAACTTGAATGAGTCCTGTGCTTTTGCCAAAGCCGTTGATAACGTGTGCAGCTGCCGGCATTTTTTCACGAAAGATATTGTCTGGGCAGGGGTTGATCACAGTGACGCCAGTCCTGAGTCTGTCAGTGACAACCGTCTTGTGGCCAACGGTAATGCCCGCAACATCTGTAATTAAGTTTTTTGGTCCAGGCTTAGTATCGCTAAGCGCAAATAAAAGTGGTTTGTTAAGTCCCATTTTTACTCCTTTTTTTAAAAAATTTCTTCTCTTATTAAAACGGTTCGTTTATTTTTATGCAAGACAAAAAATTCCGTCAATTATGACGGAATTTTTGAATTTGCAATCACCCTTTTTTATTTTTACTAAAGCAGCTGGCAAGCAGGCTGCAAATTACCGACAAAAAGCCTAACAGCAGCTCGATTATTTGTGAACGTTCATTAGTGCCAGTTTGTGGCAACTCTTCTTCTTGGCCATTGTTGGTGATAAGTACTGGATTAGTGGAGTCAGAATCACTGTCAGAGGATTTGAAAATAGTATAGTTCTCAGTAACACCATTCTTGTTGAGCCTGTGCTTATTTTGGGACTCATTAGTTTGTGAAGCCCCTTTTTGGCTAGGGTTATTACTGGATGAATTTGTTGGACTATTTTGGTCATTTTCTTCAGGGATAGCATTATTTCGAGCATAAAAATAAGTTACGCTTTGCGGTGCAGTGCCAAAAAAGCTGGTGGCATTTTCAGGCCTGACTTTTAAGGTATAACCCGGTATCGCCTTAGCACCAGTGGTGTAGCCATCACCCACATTACCCTGTAATATGGTTTCAGGTGCAATTTGATTGCCGTTTTCATCTTGATAAGAGACTGTAACATCTGCAGCTTTAATTGGTGTGGTGGTAGAGGTAGATTCGGGGTCAACAGAATAAATAAATTCGACGTTCTGCGGCTGATCGGTGAAAACCCCAGTGGCATTATCTGGGATTTCCTTTACGATATAACCCGGAATTGTTTTTGCCGTCACATTATAATTAGTGCCAATTTTGCCCTTCAAACTAATTTCAGTTGCAAGTGCTCTTTTATTAGTATTCAAGTAAGAAACAGTAATAGGATTACCTGGTCGAATATAAGTGTCACCAAGAATGTCGTGAGCATGGGTAATTAAGTCTTCAGACAGATATTTATTGTTTGCCTGTGGTGCATCTTCTTTTCCATTGCCGATATTGACCCAAGTTCCTGAAGTGTTAAGATGTGTATCATTAATATATGTATTTTTACCTAGTTTAAGTGTGTTTAATTTAGTAAGTCCATCTAACATATAACCTTTATCAATATTAGGGTCTATGATAAAACTCCTGAGATCAAGTTCTTTTAAGTTACTACAATTATTAAACATTCCATTCATATCAATTACGTTAGAAGTGTCAAAGGATGATAAATCCAACTTGGTTAAGCTGGAGCAATCCTTAAAAGTCCAAATCATTTTTTTAACTTGGCTAGTATTAAACATACTGAGATCTAAAGCAGTTAAACTTGAACATCCACTGAACATGCGACTTATATCGTCCACCTTGGCAATTGTGAAATCAGGTGAAAACTTAATGTTCTGCAAATTTTCACAATCCTGAAACATGCTCTCTACATAACTAGTATTAGCAGTATTAAAACTTGATAGATCCAGACTAGCTAATTTACTGCAGCCCGCAAACATAAAAGACATGTTAGTAACTTTGGTGGTCTGCAAATTATCAATGCCATCTATGCTGGTTAAATTTTGGCAATTCGCAAACATGTACCGCATATCACTGGTAGCAGATGTATCCAGATTTTCCAAACCAGTGATTTTAGTTAAATTAGTTAAGTCTTTAAACATTTCAGAAGCTGAGCCAATCTTTAGTTGACCGGTAAATTTAACTTCTTGGATATCATCACTATTAATACCGTTAATGTGAGCTAAAGAGTCCGGTTGACCTACACAGCCACTGGGGACGGTAATTACATGGTTGCTATAACTGACATCAAGATTGCCCCATTTAAATTTAGTAGCACTTGGAGGAGTCGACTCTGCAATTTTTGGCTGAAGTTGTCTTTGAGAGTTTGGTTGCTTTTTACTCCTTAACTTAGAATTAGCATAATTGGTATTATTAGTTTGTTTATTCTTGATTTGTGCAGGAGAGGGCAGAGATGGATCTGCTTTAACTGTTATAGAGCTAACAGTTAGTGAACTTAAAATTGCTGTAGCAACACTAAAAAACATTGTTGCTGTTTTTGTTCGCATAGGTTTCTTTTTCTGGCTCATTTTGCTATTCATTCCTTGATTATAAAATAAACATATACATGATTAATATTTTTCTTATACCTTATTTCCCTTATTATACAATTCATTAAACTTAATAACACTATTTATACATTTCACCTTGTTTGGCAAGAATAAATAATTAGCTCACCTAAAAACTGTTTTTGACTTATAAATTAAATTTGGTTATTTGCTGGAAGATATGGCACTAGGTAGTAATATAGACACATAATTTAGAAGTAATTTATTAATTTTTGAGCATAGAAAAAGAACTCAATTAGCATTTTTAACTGCTAGTTGAGTTCTTTTCATTTATAGAGTAAATCTCTTAATCTTTAAAAGTTAGCTTTCTTGACAAATTGGTTCTTGCCTACGATGTAATATAACTTATTGTGCATCTTAACAGCACCACCGTAAGTTCTAACTGACTTGTTCTTCTTCAGAACATCACGACCATAACGTTTAACTTTGTTATTGGCTTTCTTAGTGTAAATAAAGGCATTGTGCTTTAATTTACGGTTGATACCAGTAACATTATTAGCCTTAACGAAACGGTTCTTGCCTAAAGCATAGAACTTCTTGCCGTTAATGGTCTTAGTACCATAAGTAGTAATAGTTTTACCAACGAAGTATTCAGCTTTTACACGCTTGCCTTTTTGGTTAAAGATATAAGCGTTGTGGGTAACTACTCTCTTAACACCTTTCTTGGCCTTCTTAGCTGGCTTCTTGTTGTCAGCAGCAGGCTTGTTAGTGTCTGGCTTGTTAGTATCGGTCTTATTAGTGTCTTGCTTATCAGTCGTAGTATTTGTGTTGGTGTTACCTGTGTTAGTAGTATTACTTGGAGTAGTCGGTGTGCTTGGTGTAGTTGGAGTACTTGGAGTTGAAGGGGTGCTTGGTGTGCTTGGGGTTGAAGGTGTGTTTGGTGTAGTTGGAGCAGGCTTGGTGGTAGTGTATTCACCAGCATATTTAGTAACATCATTTTTACCGTCAAATTTCTGCATAAGTTCTACTGAACTTAATCCTTTGTCTTTACTATCATTTAAGAACCAGGTAGTCTTTCCATCCCATAGACTCTCTTCTACTGAACCACGGAGTCCTGAATTGTTAATGATATTACCTGCACCAAGTGTAATATCACTTAAGTTGTCCATGCCTGATAACATATCTTGATCAATGGTATATGTTTGATGAGATGGGTTTGCAGTACCTTTATTATCGTCGGTATTGTTAGTGTCAGAAACGTCATCTTTAATGGTTTCGTTATTTTCAAGCATCTTAAAACTACTAATGTCTAGGGATGTCAAAGCTTTATCACCCTTAAACATTTCCCACATCTTAGTAACTTTTTCGGTGTTGAATTTTTCCAAGCCATCAATTTTGGTTAAACTTGAATCATCACTAAACATATAAGACATGTCTTCTACTGAATCTGTCTTAAAGTTGGATACATTTAAAGTACTTAATGCTTCATCGCCAAAGAACATACCCATCATGTCAGTTACGTTAGAAGTGTTAAAGTTTGACAGGTCTATTGAAGTTAATTTAGGATCATTGGCAAACATTTCTTTCATGCTAGTAACTTCTTTTGTATTAAGGTTGTTTAATCCCTTAATTTTCTTCAAGTTTGGTAAATTAGCAAATAATAAACTGGCATCTCCTTCGAAAATAACAGGACCGTCAATGTTAATGGTTTCAATTTCATCTGTGTTAACATCATCAATATTCCAAGCTATTCGGGCGGGATTGATAGGTGGTTCTTGATCACCTGCATAATGATTGTTAAATTTATTTTCTTTACCTAGTCTAATAGTAAAAGTCTTAGTCTTTTCGTCATAACGATAAATGCCCTTAGTCCAACTTGAAGCCCATAGACTGTGTGAATCATTTTCGCCAGCGTTATCACCAGAATTAACTGGTGGTACTGTCGGCTTTGTGTTAGCCGACTTAACAGGTTGCTCTTTCTGTGCTTCGGCAGCCTTAGCTGCAACAGGATTAACTGCAATTACGCTTAACGCAGCAACTGCCATACTAGTGAATAGTACCTTTTTACCTTTATGATAAAAATTGTTATGCTTACTCATATTTTTTCCTCCATTTGTACCATCTAAATTTCATTATACCGTAATTAAGTATATACATATATTTTGACCAATTCAATACTTTGATAGGTATTTTCATATAGATTTAATATTTTTGCATACTACAAGTAAATAAAATTTGCCCATCATTCATAAAATAAGCTTATTCACAGTAAATATTAGATGTAATTAAGTCTAAATTAATCTTTTTTGTGATTAAACCAAGTTCCAATTGAACTGATGAATATAGCTAAGCTACCGAAAAATAAGGCAACTATTCGACTTTTTTCATCAAAACTAGTTTGCGGTAAAGTTTTAATATTTTGCTTATCAGTAGCAGCTACAGTTTTAACGCCATTTTCATTATTAGGAAGGTTGGTTGATTTTAATGATGGTGTAATTTTAGCAGAGGAATTATCATCTGTTACTTCAGGATTCAGGTTAGATTCAGGAGTATAATTTTGCCTGTTTTTATCAGTAGGTGTTGTATTAGCTGGGGCATCTGCTTGATTAATTTCATTTTCTGATGCCTTGGTATAAACGTAAACAACATCTTGTGGATTTTTGGTAAAGAAACCAACAGCATTGTTTGGTCTAATCTTCAAAAGGTAGCCACCAGCAGTTATAGCAGGAGTGACATATCCGTCACCTATATATCCAGTGATAATTTTGTTTGGAGCAATTTCGTTGCCATTTTCGTCTTGATAATGAACAGTGACAGATGAAGAGGACAAGTTGGGTTTAATCGGAGTTGGCTTTGGTTTAGGATCAGGCATAACAGGTGTCGGATCAACAGGCTTAGGACCGGGATTTGTGGTTGAAATAGCAGTATAAGTACCAGGTTTTGAACCATCGTATTGTGCAATTAGCTCAGCTGATGAGAACTTTTCGCCATTATATAACCATGTGACTGGTGTATTTAATCCTGTATTTTTAATAATTGTATTAGAACCGAGTTTTAAAGTGTTGAGACTGGCTAAATCAGATAACATATCACCTGTATTAACACCATTAGATATAGTAAATTTGCTAATATCAAGGTTTTTGAGATTTTTGTCACCTGTAAACATTTTTTGCATATTATAAACTCTGCTCGTATCAAAGCTTGACAAATTCAAATTAGTTAGTTTTGAGCAATACGCAAACATTGCCTGCATATTGGCAACTTTTGATGTCTTAAAATTGGCTAAATCAAGACCACTAAGGCTTTGGCAGTCATAAAACATGTTGGACATATTGGTGACAATACTCGTATTGAACTTGCTGGAGAAAGTTATGTTTGCTAGTTGCCTGCTGGAAGCAAACATATATGACATATCTACTACCTTGCTACTGTCAAAATTTGATAAATCCAAGTTGGTTAAATTATCACAAGTAGCAAACATTGCTCGCATGGTGGTCACATTTGTAGTGTTGAATCTAGCTACATTGATGTTTTGTAACTTAAGGCAACCAGCGAACATATATGACATGTCAGTTACATTAGTCGTGTCAAGCTGGTTGAGATTTTCAATTGATACTAAATTATTAAGCTCACTAAATAGCTCAAGTGCCGAACCATTAATTGTTAATTTACCATCTAGTTTTATTTTCGTAATGTCGCTTGTGTCAACACTTTTAATGTTACCAGCTATTCTTTTGGGATTTGTAACAGTACCACTGTGAATTGTTAAAACATGGTTATTGTAACTAACTTCCAAGTTGTTCCATTCACTTTTAATCGCGGAATTGTCAATTTCAGAATTAGATTTATTACTCAGATAATCGGCAGAAACTAAAGTGGAATTAGATTTAGGATTAACATCTTTCTTAGTCAAAATGCTGTTAGTTACCTGCTTTTCCGGTAATTTATCCGCTTGAACAACTTGGGAATTGATACAAAACAGTCCCAATGTTGCGACTGCCATACTGCTATATAATGTTTTTTGTTTATTCATAATTTTTCCTATACTACTAATATAAAAGTATTCCTAAATAGTATATTAGGATATAAATTACAGATCAAATAAACATTTTTTAATATATAAATAAGTCAATGCTTACATAAAAAATACTTCGAAAAGCGATATATACTTCACGAAGCATTTTTGCAATTAGTATTGATTTTAGTTATTCTTTCTTTTTCCGATTAAACCAAGCACCTGCTGTGCTGCTAATAGTTGCCATAAAACCAAGTAACAAAGCAGCCAATTGTGAATGTTCATCAGATCCGGTTTGTGGTATTTTTTCATCCTTTTTTGCATTATTATTGTTTGCTACCTTGGTAGCAGTTTGACCATTATGGTTGTCAGTGTTAATTAAATTACCGGAACTATCATTATTTTTACTGCTATTATTACGCTTATGGTTTCCGGTTTCTGTTACTTTATTGGACTTTCCAGTTTTATCAGTTTTATTAGTTTTATCCTTACCCGTATCACCGTCATTAGTTTGGGGACTATCCTGATTGTCTTTGGCATATACGTAAATTACGTTTTGTGGATAAGCACTAAAGAAGCCTGTGGCATTATCTGGTCTAGTTTTTAAAGTATAGCCTAAAACAGGTTCGGAACCAGTTGTATAGCCATCGCCAACGTAACCATTTAAAACTATGCTTTCAGCTAAAGTATTACCGAATTCGTCTTGATATTTTACAGTAACTGGTGCAGCTTTTTGGCGATAATTTGGAATAACAGTATCTTTGAGTTTATCTGCTTCAGGCTTTTTGTCTTTTTCGTAAACAAAGACAACAGTTTGATCCTTGCTGTTATAGTCCAGGCTGGCAGTATCAGTGCCGGTCACCTTCTTACCGTTGACAAGGATGTAGCTCAGCTTGTAGCCGGCAATCTCAGGGGCAGTGAACTTCTTGCCTTGCTCGCCATACTCAACAATGCCGCGATCGGAAGTCTTGCCGCTGGCATCAGGCAGGTCTTTACTGCCTTCGTCCTGATAGGAGATAAGGACTTGGCCTTGAAGCTTGGCATAGACGAAGACAACCGTCTGATCCTGACTGTCATAATCCAGGCTGGCAGTATCAGTGCCGGTCACCTTCTTACCGTTGACAAGGATGTAGCTCAGCTTGTAGCCGGCAATCTCAGGGGCAGTGAACTTCTTGCCTTGCTCGCCATACTCAACAATGCCGCGATCGGAAGTCTTGCCGCTGGCATCAGGCAGGTCTTTACTGCCTTCGTCCTGATAGGAGATAAGGACTTGGCCTTGAAGCTTGGCATAGACGAAGACAACCGTCTGATCCTGACTGTCATA
>NZ_REHN01000013.1:0-142522 GCF_003693025.1 Lactobacillus sp. ESL0261 | reverse complement strand
CCAGGCTGGCAGTATCAGTGCCGGTCACCTTCTTACCGTTGACAAGGATGTAGCTCAGCTTGTAGCCGGCAATCTCAGGGGCAGTGAACTTCTTGCCTTGCTCGCCATACTCAACAGTGCCGCGATCAGAAGTCTTGCCGCTGGCATCAGGCAGGTCTTTACTGCTTTCGTCCTGATAGGAGATAAGGACTTGGCCTTGAGGCTGCTTGGCAAAAACAAAAGTAACTTCTTGATTAGCGTAAATATCAGGTCCGTCATCATTAATTAATAGTTTGAAATCCACGATATCTTCAGCTGAACCAGGTTTAACTTCGTTTCCGTTTATGAAAATCTTCTTCAAAGTGTAATTAGTAATGTTTGCATTCTTATAACAGTCAAAATCTTCAGCAGCTTTAGGTTGAGTTCCTATTTCACCGACCTCAACAGTATCAGGTACAATTTTGCCATTCTGATCAGTAACCTGATTACCATTCTCATCACGAAAATGAACAAAAACTGGATTTGCTATGGTTGATATAAAGGTATCAGAAATGTTACTACTGTTATAATTTTTTTCAACCTGTTGTGAAGTCCAATTTTCTTTACCTGTTGGGTTACTAATACTTCCAGATCCTAAGCTGTTCCAGCGCGCTTTATTCTGAAAATCGGAAAGACGAATTTTATTATCCTTTCCTAATATCAATACTTTTAAGCTTTCCAGGGTAAGTAACATTCCCGCGACGTTTGACGTATTAGCCATATTAAAGCTGTGAATATCTAAGTACCTTAAATTAATACAATTGTGAAACATGTTATACATACGTGTTACTTTAACAGTATTAAAGTTTGATAAATCTAATTTAAGCAACATTGTTGAATCGGAAAACATTTCCGACATATCTGTTACTTCTGAAGTATCAAGATTATCCAAACCTTCAATCGTTTTTAATTTGGTTAAGCCATGAAATAAGAACTTGACTGATCCAGATAACTTAAGCTGACCGTCTATTTTGATATCAGTAATATCTAGTGGATTAACTCCTGCAATATATCCCGTATCTGAGGTTCCCAAAATTGGTTTAGGATTACTAACTGTAACTGGCTTTTCTTTGGTGCCGCCATAAATTGTTAACAATTTTTGACTGGTATCATAACTGACATTTATATTGTTCCAAGTGCTTTCGACAATATTAGGGTTCTCAGAATCTCTTTTACTAATATCACTATTAACTAAATCAGTATTATTTTTCTCAGAAGCAGCAGATGAATTTGCTGAATTGTCATTGTCATTGATGTTGTTGCTATCATTTGTCTCTTGACTTGAATTACTGTTATTTAATTGTTGATCATTAGCAGCATCTTTATCCATAGTTTCTGATTGTTCTGTTTCGAAAGAATCAGTCGAAGTAGATTCCGTAGGAACTGCTTTAGAAAGCTGAGTTTTACTGCTACTTTGGACATTTTGTGCCATTAGATACCCTGCCGATAAGCTATCGGCTTTAACTGCCTTAGGGTTAGCACTGAAAAATCCTATAGCTGCGGCTGTCATGCCCCCAACAAACAACTTTTCTCCTTGTTTATATATATTCTTGTGTATATTCATATAATTCCTCTTATAATCAGGTCGTTATTACGCTTTTAGTATATGGCGGGTTTTTTTGAAAGTCAACGCGACTTTTAGAGTGAAAAAATAATTTTATATTAAATCTTATAAAACGTTATTTTATTTATTTAAGTTTAACTGTACTTTTCTGCGCACAATCAAAAGGTAAATAATACTATGCAAGTATACCAACGATTAGTAATTTGTTCTAAATGCCAGTTTAGCTGTTCTGATTTTTTCTAGTGTCTAATATCAGATATTGCATTATTAGGAAGAATAATTAATGTTTTTATTTTAAAGTAAAAAAGAACTCAATTAGCGGCAATTATTACTAATTGAATTCTTATAATATATTATTAATTATTAAAAGTTAGCTTTCTTAACAAATTGTTTCTTGCCAATAATATAGTATAACTTGTTTTTCATCTTAAAGACTTTGCCATACACTCTAACATGTTTATTTTTCTTTAAAACTTTATTATTTAGGCGTTTACCATTCTTATCATAGATATAAGCATTGTGAAACACATTTCTAGTAATTGGAGTTTTACCCAGTTTATTTTCATCAGGTTTAACAGGAACTGAGGTAGATGGGATTAGTATTATTAGTACCATACAACCGGAGTTGAGTCATTGCTACTTGGTCTGTTTTGAAGTTATAGTAGCTATGGCCGTTTTGTCATTAGGATCAGAATTATTATTTTCTGTATCAGCGAAAGAATTTATACTTTTGAATGTTCTAGTTTCTGTAGCACCATTAGTGTCATTATCAGTATTGCACGTAGCGATACTAGTATATAAAAATTTCTTATAAATTTGATTGATGTTCTTTTGTTTGTCCAATTTATTTAAGCCCCAAAATTACATCTACATAAATATACATATTTAAAAATAGCAAGATATATCGTGTTAATTATCTTATAAATTTTAGTTTCAATTAATCATAGTAAGAAATTTCTTAATATCTTATTTAAAATTTTGAAAAAAATCACTGCATATAAAAACGTCCCTCAGTTACTAAAATCTTGAGAGACGTTTGTAAAAATGTGCTTTTGCTAATTTATAAAAGTTAGCTTTCTAGAAAATATGTTGTCAGCATAAGTACTAGAATTTAAATATTAAAGAACTTGTTGATTACACAGTTATTTTTGTGGTTATAAAGTTGTGATTATTACGATATTCAAAACTTAGAAAATTTTTGTTGAATAATATTTATTAATTTTTCTTATGCTCAAGCCAAGCAACACCTAGAGCACCTAAAGCAGTGACCAAGGCCAAACCACCTAGAGCAAGCATTGGTAAACTGTTGTGCTTCTCTGCACCTTTTTGTGGCAATGCATTGGTTCTACTGCCTTTATCTGACTTGCCTTTTTGTGGCAATGCATTGGTTTTACTGTCTTTATCTGACTTGCCTTTTTGTGACAATGCATCGGCTCTACTGCCTTTATATAGCTTGCCTTTTTGTGGATCATTAGCGCTAGCAGTCTTGTTTAATTTGCGATCTTCAGCTGCCAGTTTAGCAGGGCGGTTAGCCTGATGCTTGTTAGCTGTTAAGCCTTTGATTGATGTGACAGGTGCTTTCTTGCTCTGCTTATTTGCATGAAGGCCTTTGATCGCCTTCTTAGGTGTCTTCTTTGTCTTTGTCTTTTTGCTGGATGGAATTGGAGTCGGCTCATTGCCAGTCAGCTGATGGCTTCCAGCTGGGATATTAGTTTTTCCATCACTCTTTGTGTAGATATAAGTGACGCTCTGCGGACTGTTGTTAAAGAAACCTGTTGCGTTATCTGGTCTGGTCTTTAAAGCATAGCCGGAAACCGTCTCAGCACCAGTCGTATAGCCATCGCCAATGCGACCTTGGATTATGCGGTCAGGGGCAATGGTGTTGCCGTTTTCATCTTGATAGTGAACCGTAACTGCAGGCGCTATGGTTGCAGGGCGGTTGACAATTGAACCATCATTATTGGAAGCATTGGACCCATTTGAACTGTTGCTACTAGAACTTTCACTGCCAGAAGAAGAGCCGGAGCTGCTACCACTGGAGCTCTCACTGCCAGAAGAAGAGCCGGAGCCACTGCCGCTAGAACTTTCACTGCCAGAAGAAGAGCCGGAACCACTGCCGCTAGAGCTCTCACTGCCAGAAGAAGAGCCAGAGCTGCTACCACTGGAACTTTCACTGCCAGAAGAAGAACCGGAACCGCTGCCGCTAGAACTTTCACTGCCAGAAGAAGAGCCGGAACCGCTGCCGCTAGAGCTCTCACTGCCAGAAGAAGAACCAGAGCCGCTGCCGCTAGAACTCTCACTGCCAGAAGAAGAGCCGGAGCCGCTACCGCTAGAACTCTCACTGCCAGAAGAAGAGCCGGAGCCGCTACCGCTAGAACTCTCACTGCCAGAAGAAGAGCCGGAGCCACTGCCGCTAGAACTTTCACTGCCAGAAGAAGAACCGGAGCTGCTGCCACTGGAACTTTCACTGCCAGAAGAAGAACCAGAGCCGCTACCACTAGAACTCTCACTGCCAGAAGAAGAGCCGGAGCTGCTGCCACTGGAACTTTCACTGCCAGAAGAAGAACCAGAGCTGGTACCGCTAGAACTTTCACTGCCAGAAGAAGAACCGGAACCACTGCCACTAGAACTCTCACTGCCAGAAGAAGAGCCGGAGCTGCTACCACTGGAACTTTCACTACCAGAAGAAGAACCAGAGCCGCTACCACTAGAACTCTCACTGCCAGAAGAAGAACCAGAGCCGCTACCACTAGAACTCTCACTGCCAGAAGAAGACCCGGAGCCACTGCCGCTGGAGCTCTCACTGCCAGAAGAAGAACCAGAGCCGCTGCCACTAGAACTCTCAGTGCCAGAAGAAGACCCGGAGCCACTGCCGCTGGAGCTCCCACTGCCACTATTGGTATCACTGGTGTAAACAAATGTAATATTTTGTGGTCTATTCGTAAATTTTATTTCTTCAGATTTGATCTCTTCACCGGTATCTGCATTTAAAGCTTTAGAAAATTTGTATCCATCAATTTCCTTAGGTTGAAAAGCTGTTATTAATCCAGTATTAATTAATGACTGATCTATATCACCATATCGCAGATCAGATTCTGGATCAGGAGTAGAAATATTTTGTTTACTATCATTCTGATAACTAATTTTAATGGGCTGACCAAGATTTTTAAAACAAATGTAAGTATCACCGTAAAATCCACTAAATTTATTCATAAACTCGGCTGAAGTAGTATATTTTAAATCACCTTTTTTATGAGGAGAGTAGGAACTTGTTCCCATGTTTACCCAAGTTCCCTGGGTTGATAATGCGGTATTGTATAGTCCAATTGTGCCATCACCAAAAGTTATTCGCCTTAAATTTGCATCTCCTTTAAACATGTCTACTGGTGATTCATCATCTACATCGTCGCTTGCACTGATAGAAGCAATATTCAAGTCTGTCAAACTGGTGCACCCAGCAAACATATTTCTCAAACAATATTTACCATTATCATCTGCACCTAAATTATCAGCTGAACTCGCAGATAAATCTATACTTTTTATAGAAGCACAGTTTTCGAACATGCTTTCCATGCTAGTCACATTTTCAATATTTAAATTCTCCAAACCCGTAATTTCTGTAAGATTTGCTAAATTTTGAAATAATTTTTCAGCTGACCCAGTAAATTTAATTGTTCCATTAATATTAATTTTTTTAACTATATTTGGCCCAAAATTCATACCTGAAATATGAAAGCTATTGAGTCCCACATCACCGTTTCCTGTAGAACTGATTTCGTAATCAGCATCTTTTTCCCCAATTTCCATTAAACCTGTATCGGAATGGAAGGTTAAAGGTATATTGAAAGGAGATGCTGTAGAATTTGAGTTATTCCAACTGGCATGAATAATATTAGCATCATCTCTCTTTGCTTCATCAGAAACAAATTTATTTGAAGCTGAATCTGATTTGTAGGTGCGACTTTCTACATTACTATCTTGTGTTGTATTTGTATCATTATATTGAGTAATAACACTGGATTGATTATTATTTCCGCTTTCAGCTTCATTATCAGTGCCTTGATCAATTTCAACTTTTTGATCATCTTCTGTAGTATCGGCAGTCTTATCATTTACAGCTGTTTGATAATTTAATTTTGTTTTAGCTGCCCTTTTATTTGCCTTGTTAAAAGTAGCCCTGCTTTTGTTTATAGAATCGGCTTTAACTGCTTTTGGTTTTGCATTAATTAGACCCAAAGCAGCAGCAGCCATGCTGCCAAATAATAACTTTTCACTACCTTTACCAGTAATTTTGTGTTTATTCATATTAATATTAACCCTCTTTACTAACTAATCTTCCTTATGATTAAACCAAATAGCACTTAATGCACTTGCTAATGCAAGTCCACCCAAAGCAAGTACTGCTAAGCTGGAACGTTTATTTGAACCAGTTTGTGGTAATAGCTTCTCTTTGTGGGTAGCAATATTTGAACTACCAGCCTTTTCCATATTTTTAGTTTTACCATTGTTATATTTATTGTATTTATTTTTTAGTTTGGTAAAACCTTTATTATTTGAACTTGGTTTATTTCTGTGTTTATTTAATTTTTTACTAGTATTTTTGTGTTTACCTGAAGATACATTAGACCCAGTATTATTGGATCCGTTATTTAAATTGTTATCTGAGTTGTTGCCAATACTGCCGGTAGCACCATTATTATTACTACTGCTACTAGAATTATTACCCGAACTGCTGCTGCTTCCGGAATTATTACTGGAGCTATTGTTAATGCCGGACCCAGGGTTGTTGCCACTACCTGAGTTATTGGAATTATTGTTACCAGAGCCGTTATTACCTGAACCGTTTGAACCACTAGAACCAGAGCCATTATCACCGGAATTGTTTGAACCATTAGAACCGGAATCATTGCCGTCGGAATTGGAACCGCTTGAGCCATTATCATCGGAGCCATTTGAACTGTTGTTTCCATGAGTTTGACTATAAATAAGAGTGACGGTTTGAGTATCTTTGGTAAGTGGAACAGTAAAGTCATCAGTACTAATTACTGGCTTTCCTTCATTAATTTGATAAGACTCTTTAGTATAGCCATCAAGTGCAACAAATTGAATCTTTGCTGAACGTTCAAAAAGATAACTATTTATGGTGGTAGTTTTTTTATTTTGCATTTCATCAAGAATGTCATGCAGACCGTCTTTATCCTTGTACTTATAGTTGACAGTAATTGTTCCAGCTGAAATTGGATTGTAAATAAGAATGACGGTTTGAGGATCTTTAGTAAGTGGAACAGTAAAGTCATCAGTATTAATTACTGGATCTTCACCATTAATTTGATAAGATTGTTTAGTATAGTCTTCAAGTGCATCAAATTGAATTTTTGCTGAACGATCATGAAGAGAACCACTTATGGTGGCAGTTTTTGCCTTGCCATTTTCTAGAATATCGTGCAGTTTGTCCTCTTTATCCTTGTACTTATAGTAAACAGTAATTTCTCCAGCTGGAATTGCGTTGTAAACAAAAGTAATAGTGTGCGGAATGTCACCAAATTTTACATTTTGGAGATCAGATACTGTTTTTCCATCAAGTTCAATATGTTCTAGCTGGTAATCTGTATTTCTATTTAACTTTATAGAATTAAATGTTGGTAAAGTGTCAAGTAAAGCTGTATTTTTAAAGTCATAAAGTTGTTCAGCAGGTTCAATATCTTTTTGATTGTTGTCTATGTATTTAACTGTAATTAGAGAAGGAGCGGAAAAGTTGACATATGTATCATAATCTTTACTTGGATCGTATTTATTAACCAGCTGATCAGCAGACCAGGAATTCTGATCTTTTGGCACTTGTTCACTACCCATATTTGTCCAAGTACCTGAAGTGTTAAATCCGGAATTTAATTCATCATTGAAAGGACTTGTGCCAATTTTATTTTTCTTGCCAAGTACCAATATTTTCAGATTTTTTAGACCACCCAGCATATTAAACGTATTTGAAACATTAGACATGTCAAAGTTACTGATATCCAATCTTTCTAAACCAGAAATAGCGAACATAAAATCCATATGAATAACATTTGAAGTATCAAAGCTGGATAAATTTAATCTTTTTAAGTTTACACATTGGTAAAACATATCAGACATGTCTGATACATTAGATGTATCAAAATTTGTTAGGTCTAATCTCGCTAAGGAAAAACAATCTCGAAACATTCCCATCATATTTCCTACATTTGAAGTATCAAAGTGAGAAACATCTATGGTTGCTAGAGAAGTACAATCTTGAAACATATAATCCATACTAATGCCGCCACTTACACTAGTTTTGGCACTAATTTTAAAACTAGAAAGATTTAAATTAGCCAGTCGTGAGCAATTATTAAACATATAGGTAAATACTTCTACTTTAGAAGTATCAAATGCAGATAAGTCTAAGTCCACCATTGCTGAACAGTAAGCGAACATATTTTTCATGGTGACTACATTAGAAGTGTCAAAAGTAGTGGTGCCAGGATCACCGAACTTAAGGTCTGTTAAACTGCTGCAATAGTCAAACATATCTTCCATGCTTGTTACATTAGAAGTTTTAAAAGTAGAAACGTCTAAAGAAGTTAATTTTTGGCAGTAGCTAAACATTCTGGCCATATTGGTAACTTTTGCAGTATCAAGATGCGATACGTCTAAAGAAGTTAATCCATTGCAGTATTGAAACATACCGTTCATGTCTGTAACATTAGTAGTATCTAAAGGAGATAAATCTAGCCCAGTTAATGCTTTGCAAGAGAAAAACATGTCGGCCATATTAGTAACTTTGGCAGTATTAAAAGTAGATAAATCAATATCAGTCAATTTTTCGCTGGTATTAAACATATCGGACATATCAGTTACATTTGAAGTGTTAAACTTAGTTGCACCTTTAGTTCCAAAATTAATACTTGTTAAATTTTTGCTGTTGGCAAACATTTTTGCCATATTAGTTACTGCAGCAGTATCAAGGCATGAAACATCCAAAGCTTGAAGAACATTATAATTGAACATACCGCTCATATCAGTTACTTTAGTTGTGTCAAAATGGGATAAATCTAAACTAGTAACTGCACATCCGTAGAACATATCAGCCATATTAGTTACATTAGACGTATTAAAACGTGAAAGGTCTATACTTTGGACGCCACAGCTTTTAAACATGGATGCCATGTTGGTTACCTTAGCAGTATTAAATTTAGTTGGATCAAACTTTAAATTTTTCAGAGCTGAACATCCATAAAACATAGAGTTCATATCAGTAACATTGGAAGTATCAAAACTAGATAAATCTAAGCTAGATAGGTGATAGTCATTACTAAACATTTTTTCAATGGAAGTAACGCCTTGGGTATCTATATTTTCAAGTCCATTGATAGTTCTCAAGTTATGAAGATCACCAAATAAACCGGTAATAGAACCTACTAAATTTATTTTTCCTTTTATAGTAATAATATTGATATAATTCGCACTGACACCGTCAATGTTGCGACTTATACCAATAAGTTTATCTGGAGTAGCTGAATTGTCTATAATGGCCGGTGTGTCTGTTCCACCTTGTATAGTTAATTCATTATTGTCACTATTAAAAGTAACATCCAAGCCATTCCATTTGCTTTGCAAAGAAGACCTATTAGCCTGAGCAGGATCGAATTTTACTGGGATGTCAGTCTTGTCTGATTTTTCCGTTGTTTGAGTTTTATTACCGGTGGCAGAGCCTGTTTGATTATTTTCAGAGACTTGATCATCAGCAGGATCAGTAGTGGTTGTATCAGATTCCATTGCCTGTGCCTGATTTGGTTTATCTGTAGCGGCTTCAGCAGCATCTGGTTCATCGCTTGCTTTAAGAGCTTCTGTCCTTTTCACCAGCTTAGAACGAGCGGTCTGATAGTTAATTTTAGTTTTTAGCCTGGCCTTGCTGGCTTTTTTCAGGGCTGAACCATTATTGGGAATAGCGGAAGCTTTAACCGTTTTAGTCTTACCATTAATAAGGCTCAGAGAAATAGCAGCCATACCTCCGAGCAGTAGCTTTTCACCTTGCTTATTGGTATTCTTAAGTTTATTCATATATTTCCTCTTCTAAATCTACATTTATACAATTTTAGTATAGTTTGGTAGACAGGCAAAATCAAGGTGCTATTCGTTAATATACTATCTCTATATCAAAAATCAGAAAATATAAAAGCATACTTATACAGTCATTCAGTCTGTAAAAGTATGCTTACTACTTATTTATTCTTTTTTCTATCTAACAAAGCTAAACTAAAGGCACTTATTAAAGCTATGCCTCCCAGTGTCAGCATTGCTAAACTGGAATGTTGATTTTTCCCAGTTTGCGGCAAAGAACTAGAGTGTTTATTGTTTGTGCTGTTTGCTTGTTGCATAATAGTTTTTCTTTGCACTAGTTTAGTAGGAACGCTTGATTTTTTATCAAGTTGTTTTCTTCTGTTAATATTATTTGAGTGCTTTGTTGGTTTACGCTTAGGTTTCTTTATAGTTGGGATTTTAGTTGGCTTATTATTATCAGTGGTTTGGTTACTATTAGTTTCATTTTTACTATAAATATAAGTCACATCTTGTGGAAAGGTAGTAAAGAAACCAGTAGCATTATTTGGTCTGGTTTTTAACGTGTAACCTGAAATAGATTTAGTTTCGGAAGTATAGCCATCACCAACATAACCCTCTAACACAACATTAGGAACTAAAATATTGCCATATTCATCTTGATAATGAACAGTAACATTAGGTGCCTTTGCTTTATTGGGCGTACTACTTGAATTTTGAATATATGTATAGGTTATTTCCTGTGGCTTATCACTCAAGTAAAGGGTTATATTTCCTTTATCTGTTATTTTTTTACCATTAATTTCAGAAACGGAATAACCAGGAATTTCTTTAGGTTCTACAGGTATTTTTTGACCAATTGTTCCAGAAATAATTCTATCTTCACTAATTGATTTCCCTTGGTTATCTACATAATGAACCTTAATAGGTTGAGCTTCGGAAGTATATTTTAATGTGACAATTGGTTCGCTGGCATCAAATATACCAGAAGTTTTACCGTCTGCGCTCACAAAGGCATAACCAGGAAACTTATAGTTATTAGGATCAATGGTCCAACCTGTACCAAATTTTCCTTGTAGAAATGAATCTTTTATTTCACTACCATTTTTATCTAAAAGCGGCTTGCCATTTTCGTCTCGATAATAAATGGTGACCGTACCTTGATCAGTGTAAACTAAAGTGACAGTGGGAGGGTTATCTTTATCGAATACACCAGAAGTTTTACCGACTGTCTTTACTAATTTGTAACCATCGAATTGAAAATCTTTATCTTGGGGGTTAATGCTCCAATTATGACCATTTATAGCTTTGATGGATGAATCTTCAATTTTTTTACCGTCTTTATCTAAAAGCGGCTTGCCTTTTTCATCTTCATAGTGCACCTTAACATATCCAAAATCAGCGTTATATATTACATTAACTTTTTTTGGTTCACTCGTAAAAGTACCAAAGTCCTGATCTTTTGCAATTTGATAACCCGGAATCTTTTTATCTGTGTCAACTGGAATACTTTGTCCAATGTTGCCAACTAAATAATCGTCAGGAATCGGCTTATCTGAATCATCTAGGACTGGCTTGCGGTCTTGATCTAGATAATGCACAGTTACTAAACCACCACTGTACCTAACATAAGTGTCAGCATCCTTTTTACTATCGTAGTTTGTTATTAAGTCACGTGAAGACCATTTTTTACTTGCTTCTGGTTTGTCAAGTTTGCCTTTGCCAACATTTACCCATGTACCGGTTGTATCGAGATTAGCATTGTACTTATCAATCTTTGTTTTGCAATTTTTTCCTAAAACAAGAATGTTTAAAGAAGGCAAATCGTTAAGCATATCTGATATTCCTTCGTCAGTTAATTTTGACATGTTAAAGCTGCTAATATCTAGACCTTTTAAAAAAGTACATCCTTTAAACATATTACTCATGTCAGTCACATTTGATGTGTCGAAACGTGTTAAGCTTAACCTTTTTTCGTTATTAATAGGTGTACCAGAAAGTTGAGATGCAGTACTTGCTTTACCAAATGTTATAGTATATAGGCTTGAACATCCCTCAAACATGGAGGCCATATTGGTTACATTAAAAGTGTCGATATTGTCAGGCAATATTAAATTATTCAAACTAGAACAATTTGCAAACATTGATTGAAAACTTGTTGCCATGTTAAAGTTGATTGAGGATAAATCTAGCGAGGTAATTGCTGAGCATTCTTGAAACATTCCAGACATATCATGTACACTGGAAGCATTTCTTAAATTATCTAACCCGTCAATAGTCTTTAAATTAGTATCGCCTTTAAACAAATCCTGCATATCAGCTACTTCACCAAAATCAATGTTGTCTAATCCAGTAATTGATTCTAAATTAGGAAGATTTGCGAGCATTCCTTTAATAGATTGATTTGCTTTAAACTTGCCGCTAAAAATAATATTTCTGACATCTTTTGACGGTTTGTAAGACTGCCCATCATATATATTTGATCCTGAAATGACTGGCGTGAATTTTCCAAAGTCTGTTACTTTTCCTTCTTCAGATATCAGTGTAAATGTTCCAGCATCTGTGTCAAAAGTAAATGGTATAGAATTAATATCTCCATGACGGATAGCTTTAGTAGCTTGAGCAGGATCGAATTTTACTGGGATGTCAGTCTTGTCTGATTTTTCCGTTGTTTGAGTTTTATTACCGGTGGCAGAGCCTGTTTGATTATTTTCAGAGACTGGATCAGTAGTGGTTGTATCAGTTTCCATTGCCTGTGCCTGATTTGGTTTATCTGTAGCGGCTTCAGCAGCATCTGGAACATCGCTTGCTTCAAGAGCTTCTGTCCTTTTCAACAGCTTAGAACGAGCGGTCTGATAGTTAATTTTAGTTTTTAGCCTGGTCTTGCTGGCTTTTTTCAGGGCTGAGCCATTATTGGGAATAGCAGAAGCTTTAACCGTTTTAGTCTTGCCATTAATAAGGCCCAAAGCAGTAGCGGCAATGCCACTTACAAGGAGTTTTTCTCCGTGCTTATAAGCAATCTTATGTGTCTTCATAAAAAATTTTTCCTCTTCTAACAATACAATAATCTAAATATAGTATATGGTCATAAATCAATAAAATCAAGATGAGGAAAGTTAGTATACTACAATAAAAATACGACAGAAGAAAAAGAAGAACATACTGAATTCAGGAAAATTCAGTATGTTCTTGTTTATTTTAATTTGATAACTTTATAGAAATGATTTTCTTAGTAGTCTGTCAAAAATATTATTTTATAAGATATTTTTCCTTAGTTGGCTGTAATTACAAATGGAATAATTAACCATCCACCAGATTCATAACCCGGCTCGCCCAAAAATTTACCTTCATAATTCACAGTCATATATCCTTTGTATCCGACTGGTAACTTAGAAAGATCCCATTCTACAGTTTTACCATCAGCTAAAATCGTACCAGGATTTTTCCAATCGCTTAAATAGTTTGAAACATAATAATCCTTATCTTCATCGTTTGCTATGCGAATAGGCATGTTGCTACTATCTATATCTTTAAAATTATAAGTTGCAGTAATATAAGGTCTTAATTGAGAAACTTCTATTTGCGGATTAAATATTGTTTGATAGTAAGCTGTAACATAAGTTGGGAGTTTAGTATCAGTTTTTAAAGGAGAAAAGTCTGTGACACCATTATATGAAATACCTAAATTCTTTAATTTAGGTTTGTTGCTTAGAGCACTAATATCATAAATACTACACATTTCCATGTAGACATCAGTTAATTTATTAAGGTTCTTTAAAGCACTAATATCTTGTAAGTGACTGTGCCAATATGCTGTTCCAAAGAAATTAATGTTTGAATCAATATCAGGGGAAAGATCAAGCACTTCTAGATTTGTTGCATACTGCAGTCCCTCTAACGATTCGATGTTAAGGGCAGCAGAATAGTAATCTTGGTGGGTGCGTTCATAATCACCAGTTAACCTTAATGTGGTCAACTGAGATAAATCCTGTTTATTAATTTTTTGCATGAATTTAGGTGAATCTTTGGAATAAAGATTGTAAGCAACTATACGTTGCAAATTTTTATCAGGCATCCAGGAATCAACCGATTCACTTGCTTTAGTAGCAACTTTTGGCTTTTGGTTTTGAGTTTGTTTAGGAAGCATATGATTGCTTTCTTTTTTCAAGCTTTTTCCATTAATTAAAACTGTGTTATTTTCTGAGCTTTTATCAGGAGTCTGATTCAAGCCAACAACTTGCTTCTTGTCAGTTGCTTTGATGTTCAAACTACTTGCTGCTAATGTGCTGCCTGATACACTGTCAGCTTTAACTGCATGTGGGCCACCAACAGCAACTAATGCTAGGGCAGTGGCAATTAAACCACTAAATAGCATTTGCTTGCTATGTTTATTCATATTTTAAACCTTTCTAATTTCGAAATAGCATTAATTATTTACACATATATTGTATAGCTATATTATGGCAAATGTAAAGTGAAATTAAATATATATTAATGGCAATTATAAAAAATTCCATGTAACTTTTTATGTCTCATGGAAAATTTTTATGTTCAAATAATGAACTTTTTAAATTAATTAGTTTTTCTTGCGGTTGAACCAAGCAGCACCTAGAGTAGTGGCTAAGGCTAGGCTACCCAAAGCGAGTATAGCTAGATTATTCATTCTATTTGAACCAGTTTGCGTTAAATTTTCACCTTTTTGGCTACTTATTTTTTCATTGTTATTTTCAGTTGCATATTTAACATTATCAGTATTTTTTTCATTAGCATTATTATTGTTAAAAGCTGTTTTACCTTTAATTTTGTGAACTTTAAAGTTCTGATTGCGAATTGACTTAATCGAATGTTTATTGAGTTTGGTAAAACCTTTTGAAGTATTTTTATTCTTACTATTTTTATTCTTTGAAGTTTTTTTACCAGAACTCTTAAGTTTATTCTTATTCGGTTTCTTTGTTAATTTCTTGTTGTGACTCTTATGCTTGTTCTTTTTGGAAGTAGAAGTGCTATTCGGGTTGTTTATGTTGTCGCTGGAGTTGGAACCATTGCTAGAGTTATTATTACTCTGATTGCTACCAGAACTGCTACCCGAGGTACTACCAGAGCCACTATTAGAACCGCTACCTGAGGTACTCCCAGGATTGTTACCAGAACCGCTACCTGGAGTACTCCCAGGATTGTTACCAGAACCGCTACCTGGAGTACTCCCAGGATTGTTACCAGAATCGCTACCTGGAGTACTCCCTGGATTGTCACCAGAGCCGCTACCCGGAGTACTCCCTGGATTGTCACCAGAGCCGCTACCCGGAGTACTCCCTGGATTGTCACCAGAGCCGCTACCCGGAGTACTCCCTGGATTGTCACCGGAATCGCTACCTGAAGTACTCCCTGGATTGTTACCATTCTTCTTATAAGTAAAGACAATATCTGAATTTGGTTCATCAAAAGTTGTTGTGACTGCACCATTTCCGGTCACTTCTTTGCCATTAACCAAATATAGAGTATAACCAGGCACATTACTTTCAGGTGTGACAGTAATTTGATCACCAAAAAGGCCAGTTACTTCATGATCGTAAGTTTTTCCGTTGGTATCTGTTAAAGTTTCATTTTTATCATCGATATAATGTACTTTAATAGTTTCAGAGTTGGGACTATAAATGAAAATAACGGTCTGCGGTGTATTTCCAAAAGTTACATTTGCTTTGTCAGGATCAGTTGTAGATTCAGGGACATTTGTTGAATTAGGATCAGTAATAATCTTTTTAGATTTAATAGTATAACCCTTAATTGAAGTAGCAGCAGTTATCGTTGAAGTGTCACCCATAAAACCGCTTATTTCTTGATCTGGTTTGCTAGAAATTTGTTTTAAGTCGCCATTCTTATCTTGATAACGATATTGAACAGCAATAGATTGCGCTTTATCATGTGAATATGAAAAAATAACAGTTTGTGGATCAGAAGAGAATTTTAAATTATTGGGGTTTCCTTCAGTCTGGTTATTCACAGAAACTTGATAAAGCGTATAATTAGGAATTTTTCTAGCATTAATTGGATCTGTTTGATTATCGCCATTATTACCATATTGGTAGTCTGTAGGGGAAATAATTTTGGTTGGATCATCTTTGTCAACATACTTAATAGTAATGGAACAAGGATTTGGTACTTTGGTAATATTTACATATGTATCACTATCTTGACTGCTATCATAATTGGACATAAAATCTTCTGCTGTCCAATTGTGTGTTTTTGCAGGCAAAATGCCATTGCCCATGTTAATCCAATTGCCCTCAGTGCCAAAATAGAGATTGTCATTAACATTATCATTATTTTTTATTATATTTTTTCTACCTAAAATAAGAGTTTGGAGACCATCCAAACTTTGTAGCATTGCCAAACGGCCTGAGATATTCGAACTTTGCTTAAGGTTTGACATATCAAAGGAACTAATATCTAATTTCTTTAAGCTTCTACAATCATCAAACATAAAACTCATATCATATACATTAGAAGTATTGAAACTGGATACGTTAATACTTGTCATACTTGCACAATTTTCAAACATGCTATGCATATCAGAAACATTAGAAGTATCAAAATTTGATAAATCTAGACTTGTTAAGGATGTACACCAATAAAACATGTCGCTCATATCGCCTACATTAGAAGTATCAAAGCTAGATAGATCAAGTTTACTTAAACTCGAACAACCATCAAACATATGACTCATAATTATTCCACCTTTAATAGCGGTTTTGGCAGTAGTATTAAAATGACTTAGGTCAATACTTGATAGGTGTCTGCAGTCTTTAAACATTGACTGAAATGTTGTTACATTAGAGGTATCAAAGCTAGATAAGTTTAGATTAGTTAAATAAGTACAACCATCAAACATATTTGTCATAGTCTTAACATTACTTGTATTGAAAGAACTTAGATCTAAAGTTGTAAATTTTGGATTAGAGCAGTATTGAAACATGTTATCTAATTCTTTTACATTGGCAGTGTTAAAATGTGAAAGATCTAAACCAGTTAAACCACTGCAGCCATTAAACATGCCTGTCATGTCTGTTATGTGAGAAGTATCAAGGTTAGACAAGTCTATACTTGTTAAACTTTTACATGCTTTAAAAAAGTTTTTCAGGGATGTGATATTAGAAGTGTTTAAATGGGTAATATCTAAATTATTCAAGGAAGTACAATTTTCAAATAAGCCTTCCATATTAGTGACATGAGAAGTGTCAAATTTGGTTAAATCAGAACCGACTAGTTTTAAGTCAGTAAGTTTTTCGTTGTAAAAAAACATGTTTGCCATGTCTGTTACATTAGAGGTGTCAAAATTTGAAACATCTAGTGTTGTTAAAGCGGTAGCACCAAACATTTTATTCATATTAGTAACTTTACTAGTATTAAATTTAGAAACGTCTAACTTAGTTACATTAGCACCGTAAAACATTTGTTCCATATTAGTAACTTTTGAGGTATCAAAACTTGATAAATTTAGTGATGATACACCAATTCTAGAAAACATGTTTGCCATATTTGTTACATTAGAAGTGCTGAAATGTGAAACATCTATATTTGAAGCTCTAGAATGGTCGAACATATGTTCCATATCAGTAACATTACTAGTATCGAATTTAGAAACATCAATATTCTTAGCAGCACAGTTGTAGAACATATATGACATATCAGTAATATTTGCAGTTTTAAATTTATCAATATCAAACTTGATGTTGGTCAAAGAATCGCAGTTACTAAACATATGTGATATATCGTTTACATTTGATGTATCAAAGCTGGATATGTCTAAACTTTGCAAATTTCGGCAACTATCAAACATATAAGACATGTTAGTTACATTTGTAGTTATGACTTGGTCAAGCCCGTCAATTGAAGTTAAATTAGTAAGATTTTGAAATAAACTGTTTGCTGAACCGATAATTTTTATTGGACCATCTATCACAATGTGTTCAATATCATAAACGTTCATTTTAGTCATAGTACGAGCAATACTAATATCATGGTTATCACTATTATCAAGTGTGCCACCATGAATAGTAAGTACATTATTATCATAATTTAAATTAACGTTTAAACTGTTCCAGACCATTGAATCGGAATTTTCAGATTCTCTTTTGGCTTTAGAAACATCAAAACTGTGATCAGTTTTTTCATCAGAAGATAAGTTTGTAGTATTTTCAAACTCGGATGTATTGTCCTCTGTTCTATTCTGTGCAGAATCAGTATTCTGTTCATTAGCTTGAGTACTTGAATCTTCTTGATTCTGTTCAATCCCTGAATTTTCATCTGTATTTTGATTAAACTTATTTTCAGGTACTGCACTTTTAGTTTCTGTTTCAGGTCGAACAGTTTGATAGTTAATTTTGGTTTTAACGGCAGTTCTTTTAGCTTTCTTAAAAGTTGAATGATTATTATTAGCAGTGGCGGCTTTTATTACCTTGGGTTTGCTGGTGACTAAGCCTAAAGCAGCAGCAGCTAAACTGCTAAATAACAGTTTTTCACCTTGTTTATGTTTATTCATGCGTATACCTCTTCTATATTAAGCAGCAATTTAAATCTAGTATATGTTTAAGTTTGAATATAATCCATCGACGTATTGTTAATATATTAAATGCAAAAAACGCACTCTACAGATGCTTTTACTATAAAAGTACGTTTTTATCCTTAATTGATATTATTCATTTTTTCTACGATCTAACCAGGCAGCTCCCAAAGCACCAATTAGAGCTAATCCTCCTAAAGTGAACATTGCAAGATTTGAATATTTGTTTGTGCCAGTTTTTGGCATGGTCTTGATATTCTTGTTCATCTTCGTAGTATAATTAGATTTTCTGTTGGTTACAGGTTTATGAGTTTTTTGTTTACTGCCTTTGTTCTTAGACATGTTTTTATTATTGTTTTTAACGATTTTTTTCTTTGGCTTTTTACCAACAGGTATTGCTGTAGGCTTATTATCATCTGGTGTAATAGTATTTGTTCCAGCGTTATTCTCTTTTTTACTATAAATATATATTACACTTTGTGGAAATGTATTGAAGAATCCGGTAGCATTTTCCGGTCTTGTCTTAAGAGTATACCCAGAAACTTGCTCTGCACCTGTTGTGTAGCCATCACCTACATAACCGTTTAATACCTTATCAGGAGCCAAGGTGTTTCCATATTCGTCCTGGTAATGGACGGTTATTGCTGCTGCTTTGACTTTACCGGTTGTATGACTATTGTCGGGATTCTTAGTGTAAACCAAAGTAACTTCTTGCGGCTTGTTGGTAAAAGTGCCGCTGACATTTGTCGATTTGCTTTTATCCAGAGTGTAACCTGTCAAGTTGCTGTATTCCGGTGCAGAAGCATCGAACGGATCACCATAATAGCCACTGGCATAATCACGATCAGGAGCAATTGTCTTTCCGCTTTCATCATGATAATGAATGGTTATCGTTTTGCCTTCGTTACGTGTGTAAACTAAAGTAACTTCTTGCGGCTTGTCTGTAAAAGTGCCGCTGACATTTGTCGATTTGCTTTTATCCAGAGTATAACCTGTCAAGTTGCTGTATTCCGATGCAGAAGCATCGAACGGATCACCATAATAGCCACTGGCATAATCACGATCAGGAGCAATTGTCTTTCCGCTTTCATCATGATAATGAATGGTTATCGTTTTGCCTTCGTTACGTGTGTAAACTAAAGTAACTTCTTGCGGCTTGTCGGTAAAAGTGCCGCTGACATTTGTCGATTTGCTTTTATCCAGAGTATAACCTGTCAAGTCACTGTATTCCGATGCAGAAGCATCGAACGGATCACCATAATAGCCACTGGCATAATCACGATCAGGAGCAATTTTCTTTCCGCTTTCATCTTGATAATGAATGGTTATCTTTTTGCCTTCGTTACGTGTGTAAACTAAAGTAACATCTTGAGGTTCGGTAGAAAATTTACCTTGAAGATTTTTAGAGTCTTCTTTATCAAAAGTATATTTTTTATTCAGCTCGTCAGGAAGCACAGTATAATCGGTATTTTTGTCACCATAATTAATGACATTAAACGGATCACCAATATTGCCATTAGGAAGTGTTATATCATTAGTAATAGGATCATTAGGATGAGACTTATCCACATAATGAATTGTTACGGTTCCAGCTACTTTTTTCTTATAATATAAATTAACTTCTTGCGGTTTATCCGAAAATTGTTCAGTAAGATTAGTAGAATTATCTTTGTCAAATGTATATTTTTTATTCAGCTCGTCAGGAAGCGCAGTATATTTAGTGACATCAAACGGTTCATCAATATTGCCGTCATTAATGACTTTGTCAGCAATTATTTTTGTGGTTTTATCAGATTCATCTAAGTAATGAATTGTTATGGGTCCACCAGTAAATCTTTGGTAGGTATCATGTTCTGTATCGCCTTGATAATTTTTCATTAAATCAGCAGAATTCCATGAATAAGTACCTTTTTGAAGTGGATAAGTATCACTATAATCGACACCCATATTGATCCAGGTTCCTGGAACAACAAGTCCTACATTATTTTTTTCACCCTTGCTTAAGACGTTAGTTGGACCTAGAACAAGAGTATTGAGAGAAGTTAAATTGCCGTTATGATCAGGAGAATCACCCAGCATGCCTGTAAGAGTGGAAATTTTAGACATATTAAGACCTGAGATGTCTAAGTAATTAAGTCTAGTACAACCAGAAAACATATAAGATGAGTCTCTTATTGGTTTTTTAAAAGTTTTTGGTAAAATTAATTTTTCAAGTCCATAACAGATGTAAAACATGAAACTTGTATTTGTTACATTCGAAAAGTTAAGCTTGTCAAATCCTGGAAGTGAAGTTAAACTACTGCAGCCACTAAACATTTTGCTTACGTCAGTTACATGAGAAAAATCAAGTTCATCGAATCCTGAAATTGAAGTTAAACTACCACAACCTTCGAACATACCTTTAGCAGACTGCACCTGATTTAGGCCTAAATTATTTATTCCCTCAATAGACTTAAGACTTATAAAATCACCAACAAAGTTGTCAATATCATGAGTAACCTTTATTTTGCCTAGAATTTTTAAGTATCTTACGCTGTGTGCTGGCAAATGAGTATAATTGCCATCATCAAATGACGCTTGAGAAAGCGGCGATCCAAATGGACTTGTGGTGTATTCCTGACCATCTCCGAGAGTGAGTGTTCCACCACTTTCATAGGTAAATGGGATATTACGCCATTTACCTGAATTAGTAGTAGTTTTCGTAGCTTCTTCCGGTCTAAACTTACCGCTATTCATGTCCTGTTTAACAGTTGACTTTGATTTATCTTCTGTATTATTGATCTGATTAGAACTAGCTAAAGAAGGATCATTATTATTTGGTGTGGAATTAACATTTTGATTTGTTAAATCATTGTCAGTATCGTCAAAATTTTGACTCTCTGCATTATGAGCCTCAGGAGCTGATTCCTCAGCCGCCTGCGCCTGCAAAAATTCTGTTTTTTCTGCGCGTGGATTGTGGGCAGTTTTATAATTAATTTTAGTTTTAATGGTTTTTCTGTTAGCCTTTTTAGTTGCTAAATTACTGTTTCCATTATATGCAGCTTTAGCAATTTGAGGCTTGGCATTGACTAAACCCAAGGCAGTAGCGGCTATGCTGCCGATTAATATCTTTTCCTTTTGCTTAGTACTATTATTACCTGTGTTCATATTAAATTCCTCTTCTAAATTGCATAACACTATATCTTTAGTATATTTATGTGCAGCACAAAAATCAAGATTCAGCCAAATAATATATTATTGCTTATTTTAAAAAATCATCATAATAAAAAGCGCATATTCAAGATAAATTTGAATATGCGCTTTTATATATAAAGTTAAACTACACTGTTTATATTATTTCTAACCTAATCAGTAATTTCAAATGGATAAATCAGGTAGCCACCAGCACCCGAGTTACCTTTGAAGTTGATAGTCATATATCCTTTGTATCCAACAGGAAGACCCGAAAGATCCCAGACAACGTGTTGACCATCAGCAGTTACTTGTCCTGCATTGTCCTTCCATTTGCTGAGATATGCTGAAGCAAAATGATCCTCATTATCATCATTGGCGATCCTGATAGTCATTTGGCTGCCATCCACATCGATAAAAGGTGGGTAAGTTACCGTAATATATGGTGTTTTTTGTGAAACTCCGAGTGTATTATAAGCACCAGCTTGATAGTAAGCACTTAGAATGCCATTTTTACGAAGGTTTTCATCAGAACCTAAAGGTGAGAAGTCTGTAATAGCATTATATGAAATCGAGCAATCATACAATTTTGGTTTATTAGCCAATGCAGAAATGTCCCTAATTTGACATTGTTGTAATACTACACTACTCAAATTGTTTAAATCTTTTAATGCACTTATATCATAAAGAGTGCTGTAAGCTAGTGCAGTTCCATAATACCTTAGGTTAAGATCAATGCTTGGTGATAAATTAATTGACTCTAATTTAGTTGCATATTGTAAGCCTTCTAAAGATTGAATATTCATGTAAGCTAAATAGTAATACGGATCTTCTTCAGCATGGTTAACATCCAAGTTAAGACTGGTCATGTTAGCCAAGTCGTCTTTAGTAACTTTAGCTACACCAGTTTCTGAATCATCAGAATATAAGCTGTAAGCAATAACTTTTTGCAAGTTTTGATCTGGCATCCAGTCATCAATTGATTCGCTTTCTTTAGTAGTCACTTTAGCTGGTGCGCTAGTTGTATTAGCTTGAGTTTGGGTGTTAATTTTACCAGATTCTTCATCTTTGTTCACATCAGTATTGGATTCTGCAACGTTGTTGCTAGGCTTGTCTTTAGTAGCTTTATAATCAGCTTTTTTATTAAATGAAACAAAACCTGTCTTGTCATTAGCAGTTTTTGTATTCAAGTTTTGCGCAGCCAGTGTGCTTCCAGATACACTGTCAGCCTTAACTGCATGTGGGCCACCAACAGCTAGTGCCAGTGCAGCAGCAGTAATTCCACTAAATAGCAATTTCTTGCTTTGTTTACTTAGTTCTATGTGTTTATTCATCAATTTTACCTCTTAAATTATTAACCAATAACAATTTACACTATCATTGTATATCCATAATATAATAATCGCAACAGGAAACAACTATACTTTAATTAAAATTGTATATAAAAAGCACTCCATAAGCACATTTATAGAGCGCTGATTTTTAATGTTTGCTTTTTCTATTGTAATAAATAATAGCTAATCCTAAAATACTGAATAATGATATTAAACCCAATAATAACAGCCATAATTGCCAGCCTTTTATTGCTTTAGCACTAGGTTGGCGAACGTCTTTTTTCTTATTAACTAGTGATTGTAACTTCCTATTAAGATGAGGTTTTTGACTATGTTTATATTTTTGCGATTTCTCTTCTTTAACGGTGTTTTTACTACTTAAGATATTTTTAGTATAAATATAGGTTAGCTCCTGCGGCTTTTGCTTGAGCGTAATCACAGTTGTATCTAAACCAGTATCAATATGTGAACCATTAAAGTCTTTAAGTTTAACAGTATATCCTGGTAGTTTTAAGGCCGGAGCAGTTTGCTGATCATTAACAAAGCCACTTAGAATTTCATCTGGGGCAACTTTTTTGCCAGCAGTATCTTGATAATGAACAATCACATTTGAAACTTTTTCCCTATTATAATAGAAGGTAATTTCTTGCGGTTGATTGTTAAGTACAATAGCTACGCTTCCCGGATGGTGTGAAATACCATTGTGGTCAATTTGATAATGACTCGGTGTATAGCCAGAAATATCCTGTGGCTGAATTATTTTTTGTTCACTAAAGACGCCGCTAATTGTGCTTTCAGGAGCGATTGGTTTACCAGTTTCATCTTGAAAATGGACAGTGATATCTGCTGCCTTGTTACGTGTATAAATTAAAATGACTTCTTGTGGTTGAGCGGTAATAGTAGCAGTGACAGAGCCCTGACTAATTGGCGACGTAGTACCATTAACCGCTTTGGAACTAATTGAATAACCAGTAAATGTCGGAATAGTAATAGTGCTGCTGGTATTAACACTACCATATAGTTTTTGCTGACACGCAATGGTATTATCTGCATCATCTTTAAAGTGAATAGTAATAGGCTGCCCGCTGACAATCCTAAATGGAATAATGTACCAGCCTGAAATTATTGGCTCTTGTGCCGAATTCCTACTGTGGAACTTAACGGTCATTGCTGCACTATCATCTGACTGTAATCCTGAAAGATCCCATGTTACGGTTTGTTTACCATTGACTTGACCGACATGATCACTCCAATTGCTGGAATATTGCTTGACTGGATATTTAGAACTAAGGTGCTTACCAGTCTCAACCTTAAGTGTCATGTTTTTGCCATTAAAATCAAGCAGCTGATAGGGGCCGGATGTATAAGAAGTAGTCCCTGCAGTTAGGTGAGTTGGCTCTGCCAAAATTATCTGTTTTCTTAGCTTTAGACTGCCGCTTTCAATTAATTGCTTATTCGATTTTAATGGTGAAAAATCAGTAATTGCATTATATGAAAGATTTAGTTGAACCAATTGTGGTTTATTTGCCAAGGCAGATATATCATGCAAGTTGCACATTTCCAAATTAATATTGGTTAATTTATGCAAATTTTGCAAAGCAGAAATATCCGCTAAAGTTGAATTAAGAACAGCTCGGTGGCACCAATCATTGTTTAACTGACAGTCAGGAGCCAGATTTATTTTGACCAGATTAGTTGCGTATTCTAATCCAGTGAGTGATTTAAGTCGCAAACGCAAGCGATATTCGGCAGGAGAAATAGCATATTTCCGTTTGCCATGAACAACAGGCATTTCGCTTGGTGCGATTAAGCTAAGTTCTGTCAGATTGGCAAGACTTTCTTTGGTAATTTGTTTAATTGGTTGACCTAAATTAGCGGCCACGATTTTTTGTAAAACTTTATCTGGCATCCAACTGTCGAGTCTGTTGGAATTTGAGACAGAATTTTGCAGTTTAAATGCAGGCTCAATTGTATCATTCAAGTCGCTTGATTCTCGGGTTTTAGTCGTCATTTAGTCACCATCTTCTTTACTAATCCAAATAGCAGTATATTTGATGCTGAGAGCGCTTACTTAGAACTTACAATAGCAATTGTAATGCTTAAATGAAATTCCTTTTTAAAATTTAACTATCTAGTTTGTATGTAAAAGTAACCGCAGCCAAACATTATTCTCATGATATTGTGTTACCCTCAGTATAGCATGGATTAATAAAGATGACTATTTCGAAATTGGTAACTTTACTACCAGTATATAGTTAAACTTGTAATCGCTATTTCAAAAACCAGATGTGAATAAGTCGCCAGCCTATGGCGAGGACAAAAACAACGTTAAAGATAATAATTACTGTTCTGATGAAAGTCATATTTTGATAAAATTTTGGTTTAGCATTTGCGCGGACTTGAACAGCCTTGTTAATTGCCTTGTGCTGTTTACTGTCTTTCGAAGATACTTGATGTTCTTTTTTACTATGCTTTGGCTTAGCAGTCAATTCGCTAAGAGTTAAATTATGCTGACTTGCTTTCATTTTGCTGATCAAGTCGCCCTGTGCAACTGTACGGTGTTGACCGTAACCGTATTTGGAAGTGTTAAAGTCTGAACATGTAATTAGTGTAATCATACTCTTATCCTGCACATTGTTTTCAACTTCAACTTGAGTTGGTTTGATGGCAAAAGACATCCTTTTAATTTTATATACATAAATATGATGCAAATCTGTGACATAGATGAGGTCACCAGGGTGTGCCAGATGTAAATTATCCAAAACTGCAGGACCATAAGACCCCATATAGTGTCCTGCAAGCACATAATTATTAGCGCCGCCCATGACGCGATCGGGCAGACAGGTAACGACACCGTATTCTAAGTTCTGGTTTTGATCGCCATAACCGGCAAAAAGGGGGTTATGAATGTTAACAGCAGGAATAGCAATGCGGCCAATAGCGTATGCCTTAATTTGCTTGGCTCTAAGGACGCTGGCTGCACTAACTGATTTGGTTTTGCTGGCATCATAACTTGTTTTGCGTTTTTTATTTCTATCTGCTTTCTTTTGTGTTAAAGTGGTATTTGCTTTTTCCGCATTTTGCTGAACTACATAGGAGTTGCCAAAACCGGAGCCGAAAAAGATTAAAGTTACGCCCAGATAAAAAAGGGCACCTAAAAGTAACACTCGAATAGTAGACCATATTTGCTGTTTTGAAGATTTTGCTTGCTTTTTACTTGCCATTTGATCCCTTTTCTTTAAACTACTATTAGTCTTCTGCTACTATTTAAGTATAAATTTGCGTAAAGTACAATTATTTATCTCGAATTGAAACACTTAAAAAAAATAATCAAATAAGTATTGAAATCGCTTTAATACTGATTTATAATATCAGCTGTAAGTAGACGTGTTACTGACTTGATCAGGCATTACCTATGAACAATACTTTTTTGGTACTGTTTGTAGGTTTTTTTATTGGAAAGGAAGTAGTTGAATTGAAATTTGTTAAAAATTTTAACAACAACGCTGCCTTGGTGTCTGATAAGGCTGGAGTAGATTGGGTGGTGATTGGCAACGGGATTGGCTTTGGCAAAAAAGTCGGTGATCCCATTGATGAGGACAAAATTTCACGCCGTTTTGTAGCTGTCGAAAAAAATATTAAATTGGTTGACAGTGTAAGAGATATTGATCAGCGGACTTTGAAGTTGACAACTGAAGTGATTAGCATGGCCAGTCAAAAATTACAGATCACTTTTTCTGATTATGAATTTTTGGTTTTGGCTGATCACATTGATTTTATGTTAACCCGTGCTACAGGAAATATTGAATTAGGTCAAGATACGCTTGGCTGGGAAATGAAAAAAATATTTCCTAAGGAATATGGCACAGCTCAAGAAGCCTTAAGGTTAATGAAGGAAAAAACTAAGCTTGACTTTCCTCAAAGTGAGGCAGCTTATCTGACATATCACTTCATTAATGCAGGTTCTGGTCAAACAAAGCTGCAGGATACAATTAAAATTACTAAACTGATTAAGGGAGTAATTGATATTATCCAGTATCAATACGGAATGCAGCTGGATACTGAATCGTTTAACTTCAACAGGTTCATGACACATTTACGTGCTTTTATGGTAAGGCATATGTGTGGTGAAAGCGACCAGGATTCTGGCAGTGAGCTTGATCATTCCTTAATTGAATTAATGAAAGTCAAGTACAAAAAGGCTTATGATACTGTCCAAAAAATCGGCACGTACTTATACAAGCGGGCAGGCTGGCAATTGCAGCCTGACGATCAGGTATATTTAACTCTTCATGTCTGGCGGGTAACGCATAGACAAAAAGATGCTCAATCGCAGAAGAATTAAATTTACTATATTTTAATAATTTATAAGTTTAAACGGTGTGTTACTGTTTACAGGCATTAACCCGAGAACTTCAGGTGAAAATCTCACAATAAATTAGTGAGGTGCTTTCTTGAGGCCCTCGGGTTTTGATATTTAGGAGGAAAAAATGGCTTACGAGGATCTAAGTCGTGAAATTATCGCTGATGTTGGCGGTAAAGATAATGTGATCAGTGTTGTTTACTGTACTACGCGCTTACGTTTTAAATTAAAAGATATGAAAAAGGCTGATGATGACAAATTAAAGGCCACTGATGGCGTAATTTCTGTTGTGAAATCGGGCGGTCAGTACCAAGTTGTGATTGGCAATAATGTCGCTGATGTTTATGACACGCTGGTTAAAGTAGGCGGCTTTTCTGGTGGCGGCAGCGTGCCCGATGATTATGAAGATACTAGCAACATGAGTTTAGCAGATAAGTTTATTGATTTAATCTCTGGCATTTTCAATCCGATTTTAGGGCCAATGTGCGCTGCCGGTATGATCAAGGGCTTTAATGCTATGTTCTTAGCTTTTGGCTGGGAAGCACAAACTTCTGGTACTTACATTATTTTGAATGCCATTGGTGACAGTTTATTCTACTTCCTGCCAGTTATTTTAGGAATTTCAGCAGCTAAAAAGTTCGGCATGAACGGCTATCTGGGTGCAACAATTGGTGCTGCACTTTGCTATCCTTCAATTGTCGCAATGGCCAGCAGTAAAACCACTTTGTTTACTGTATTTAAGGGTACTATTCTCCAAGCACCAATTCACATGACTTTTTTGGGAATTCCGGTAATTTCGATGAACTATACTTCATCAGTCATTCCAATTATCCTGTCAATTTGGTTTGCTTCTAAAGTACAAAAGTTGGCTAAAAAGATTATTCCTGATGTTGTCAAAACTTTCTTAGTGCCATTTATGGTTTTACTAATTACTATTCCTGTTACCTTTATTGTCATTGGTCCTGTTGCTACCTGGTTAGGTAACGCTATTGCAGCTGCTGTCAGTGCTGTTTACCACTTCAGCCCAATTGTTGCCGGCATTTTAATGGGAGCATTCTGGCAAGTATTTGTTATCTTTGGCGTTCACTGGGGCTTTGTGGCAGTTATGATGACCAATATTGCTGCTTTAGGTTATGATCCAATTTTAGGCTTATCTTTAGCAGCTTCATTTGCTCAAACAGGCGTTGTTTTAGCAATTATTTTCCAAACTAAAGATGAAAAAACCCGCAGTATTGCAATTCCAGCCTTTGTTTCTGGTATCTTTGGGGTTACTGAACCGGCTATTTATGGTGTCACCCTTGAAAGAAAGAAGCCTTTCATTTTAAGCTGTATTGCCTCTGCAATTGGGGCCGGCATCATTGGCTTCTTCCAAGTAAAAGTATTCCAGATGGCCGGAATGGGAATCTTCTCAATTCCAGACGCTATTGGTAAAAATGGTATTGATACTGGCGTTTACGGTTTGATTTTAGCGATGGCGATAGCTGCAGTTTTAGGCTTTGCTTTCCAAATGCTATTTGGTAAAAACAGTGTTGATGCACCAATAACTGAACAAACTGCCTTAGCGACAGCTACAAATGCAGGTACAGATAATGCTGCAACAAACAATTCTGCAAGTTCCGCAAATGTTAAACCAGAAGTTTCATATAATAAGGAAGAAAAATTGGTAGCTCCGTTAAATGGACAGGTTGTGCCATTAAGCGAAGTTAAAGATGAAGTCTTTTCCAGTGGCTCAATGGGCAAAGGTGTTGCGATTGAACCACGAGAAGGCAAAGTTTGTTCACCCCTTGATGGTGAAGTGGTAATGGTTTTCCCTACCGGCCACGCAATCGGACTTAAATCAACTAATGGCGCAGAAGTAATGATTCATATTGGTATGGATACTGTTGAGCTTGATGGCAAAGGCTTTACTACTTTAGTTAAAAAAGGTCAGAGTATCAAAAAAGGTGAGCCTCTTATTAAATTTGACCTTGAAGCTATTAAAAAAGCTGGCTTTGAAACTACAACACCAGTAATTGTTACTAATTCTAATAATTACCATGAAGTTAATGTAGTTGCGGATGGTACAATAACCATTGGGGATGCATTATTAGACTTGAAATAACGAAAGGAGACAATAATGACCACAAATAATTTTCCTAAAGGATTTTTATGGGGCGGTGCTACTGCCGCCAATCAATTAGAGGGTGCTTACCAAGAGGGAGGTAAAGGTTTATCTTTACCAGATGTTATGCCTGGCGGTAAGGACCGAATGAAAATCATTGCTTCACCTGATTTTGATTTTAAGATTAATTCAGATTACGTTTATCCTAACCACATTGGTATTGATCACTATCATCATTATAAAGAAGACATTGCACTTTTTGCCGAAATGGGCTTTAAGTGCTACCGCTTTTCAATTGCCTGGTCCAGAATTTTTCCTAATGGGGATGAAGAAACTCCTAATGAAGAGGGACTTAAGTTTTATGACTCACTAATTGATGAATGCTTAAAGCATGATATTGAGCCTGTAATTACTATTTCTCACTATGAATTACCTCTTCATTTAATTACTGAATATGGGAGCTGGAAGAATAAGAAGTTAATTGACTTCTATGAACGTTTTGCCCGCACCGTTTTAACTCGCTACCAAGACAAGGTTAAGTACTGGATGACTTTCAACGAAATTAACAGTGCTGCTCACTTTCCAATAATGAGTCAAGGCTTAACGACAAGTAATGGCGCTGACGATAAGAAAAATATTTACCAGTCATGGCATAACCAATTTGTTGCTAGTGCAAAAGCTGTTAAAATTGGTCATGAACTTAATCCTGATATGAAAATTGGCTGCATGATTTTATATGCTACCACTTACAGCTATGATTCAAATCCTAAGAACCAATTGGCTACCTTGCAGGATAATCAGGCTAATAACTTCTTCTGTGCCGATGTTCAAGTAAGAGGACATTACCCTGCTTATACTAAGAGCTTGTTGGCTCGTCAAGGTGTGCAATTATCTGACATTGATTACACAGATGGTGAATTGGCATTGCTAGCTCAATACCCAGTTGACTATATTGGTTTTAGCTACTACATGTCATCTGTAGTTGATGTTACTCATGAAAACCAAGAAACTGCTAACGGCAACTTAATGGGCGGCGTTAAGAACCCATTCTTAAAGAGCAGCGACTGGGGCTGGCAAATTGATCCCACAGGATTAAGAATTGCCTTAAACCAATTGTCCGATCGTTACCAAAAACCTGTTTTTGTTGTTGAAAACGGTCTGGGTGCAGTAGACAAACCTGACGAAAATCATTATGTGGCTGATGATTACCGAATTGATTACTTGCGTGAACATATCGAAGCTATTTCCCAGGCAATAGACGATGGCGTTGATGTTATGGGTTATACTCCTTGGGGTTGTATTGATTTAGTCAGTGCCTCAACTGGTGAAATGTCGAAACGTTACGGTTTTATCTATGTTGATGAAGATGATGAAGGCCACGGAACCTTTAAGCGCTACAAGAAAAAGTCTTTTGACTGGTACAAGAAGGTTATTTCCACTAACGGTGCTGATTTAGGGTAAATCTTGGCAAAGATAAGACTCGGCTCATGTGAGCAAAATAAACAAGAAAAAGCGTGCTTAAAAGCACGCTTTTTTGCTATGTCAATTTCTATTGCAATTTTTTCAAAACATTGATTGCTATAAACTAATTAGTCATAGTTAGGCTGCATAGATTATATAAATCACCTTTTTGCTTCATTAATTCCTCATAAGAACCTTCTTCAGTAATAGTGCCATCTTTCATAAAAATTATCGCATCATATTTTTGTAATAAGTTGGGATTCAATTTATGTGTTACCACAATTGATGTTAAATCGTTTATCTCTAAAATGGCATTTTCAATTGCAGTAGTATTTTTTTGATCTAAAGATGACGTTGCTTCATCCATTAACAAGATAGGTGTTTTTCTAATTAATGCTCGCGCTATAGAAATTCTCTGCTTTTGGCCACCAGATAAATCTTTGCCATTTTCGCCAACATTCAGATCAACGCCCTTAGAATTACCGTCTACTAGCTTTCTTAAACCAGCCTTATTTATAGCATAATTCAGTTCTTTATCTGTAAAAGATTTGCCTAGCATTATATTATACGCAAGAGAATTATCGAAAATATAAACGTCCTGTTGGACAATATTTATTAGTTTATAAAGCGATGACAAATTAATGTTATTGATATTTACGTTATCTATACTGATGTTGCCATCCTTAGTCAATTTGTAATATCTCATTAGTAACTTTAATAATGTTGTTTTACCGCTGCCAGACATACCTACAAGCGCGTATTTTTTGCCTTTTTCTATTCGTAAGTTGATGTGTGAAAGTACTGTTTTTTCCACTTCACCATGCTGGGGATAGGAAAAACTAACGTTGGTCAATTTGATCTCATTTTCAAATCTGTTCAATTTCAAATAGTTGCTGTTATCTTTTACCGGATTATGCACTTTCTCCAGCAACTGATTCAGAGTTTTGCTGGCGGCTAAACCAGCCTTTTTGTTATTCATTTCCAGACCCAATTTGCTTAGTGGCATTACAATAAAATTAACTAATTGCACAATTGCTGTAACTCCGCCAATACTGGTGTTTCCATTAATTACCATAAACATTCCGAGTCCGTATGCAACCAGAAAAACTAAATATCCAGAGAAATTTGAAATTGATACCGAAATATTATTAAGTTCTGACAGGGAAAACTCGCTATCAGCTCGTTTATCGTTACCGTTCTGAAATTCTTTGCTAATTTGCTTTTCAATATTAAAGCTTTTAATTACTAAAAAGCCTGAAAATGCGTCTTTTACCTTGGAGACATAGGCATTTTGTTGCGTCAAAGCCAGATTCTGCTTTGCCTGCATTTTTCCACCCAACAAACTCATAACAATAATTGGCACTAAACTTACTATTAGCACTGCTATTGACAGCTGCCAGTTAATCATAAACATCCCTATAATCGAGAAAAGCAATAATGACGAGTCAGACACAATACTAAAGAAAGATTTGATATATTTTTCCTCAATTGTCGAGACAGTATTGGTCATTGTTGCTAAAAAATCTCCGGTACTATTGTTGCTGAATTCATTTAGGTCACTTGCAATAATTTCATTAAAAATATGCCTGCGATATTTTTTACTAAAATTATTAACAAACCTATTTTTGGTTAGTTCACTGGTAAAAACAGCAGCTGCCAAAAATATACATACTAATAAACAAACAAATATAGCATTTTTTAATTCATAAACATTCCTGGCAATCCCTGAGTCAATTAATCTTTTTAACACCAAAGCAAGCAATAAGTTTATAAACGGATAGACTATTCCCGAAAAAAAGAGCGCAAGATAATAATTTGACTTATCATATTTTTTGTAATTTTCCATTAATATAAACATCCTTTCTATTCTAAAAAACATAAGTAAAAGTATCTAATTATTTTAAATTCTTCTACGTCTTCTCACTATACGCTAAACATTTTATAATCGAAAGAACTATTTTAAAATAAAGCTATATTTTTTAAAATTATAAAATAATAGTTATTTTGATAGTTCTGCGTGAAAAAATTATAGAAAGATTTTTTTAAAATAGGCAGGTCAAGTTAGTATTAATTTGAAGGATATTAAGCATAGAAAAAAGCATTTCATTATAAATACAGAAAAAAATAGTTTTTACGATTCACAAAGGATTGTTTATATTCTGTCTTAATGAGAACATCTGATCTGGAGTATTTAAATAGATACAGGAGGAAAATAATGAAGGGAAAAATTTATGCTAAGGCGCAACAAGTTGGCAAGACATTCATGTTGCCAATTTCGTTGCTTCCGATAGCGGGATTATTTCTAGGATTGGGTGCTTCTTTTACCGGTCCGACTTTTATAAAGTTGTATCATTTGGAAAGTATTTTATCGCCGGGGATGCCGTTAAACAGGTTTTTAAGCATTTTAAATGACTGTGGCTCTGTAGTCTTTGACAATCTAGGCTTGCTATTTGCTGTCTCTATAGCGTTGGGAATGGCAAAAAGTGAAAAAGGGGTCGCTGCGCTTTCTGCGGTTGTAGGCTACTTTTTAATGTACGCTTCCTTAACCAGTTCAATTAAAAATCTCAGAAATTTAAATCAGCTCAAACAAGTTAATGGCTTAATTACAAATGTATTGGGTTTTAACAACACAATGAACCTGGGAGTATTCGGGGGAATTATTATTGGGTTGATAGTCGTATGGCTACACAATAAGTACTACAATATTAAACTGCCAGATGTAATTTCATTTTTTGGCGGGACTCACTTTCCGCCAATAGCCGCCGCGGTTTCTGGCGTAATAATAGGAATTTTGCTTTCATATATTTGGCCTTATTTTGCTGCTGGAATTTCTGCTTTGGGCTTCTTTATTGCTAAATCAGGAGTAGTTGGTTCCTTTCTATACGGATTAATCTACAGAATGTTGATACCCTTTGGTTTACACCACATTTTCTACTTGCCATTTTGGCAAACAGCGGTAGGTGGAACGGCTGTTGTTGCTGGTCATACCGTGCAAGGTGCCCAAAATATTGTCTTTGCACAATTAGCTGCCGGCGGGAAAATTTCGTATGAAGCTGCCAGATTCTTTTCATTTCAGTTCCCAGAAATGATTTTTGGCTTGCCAGCTGCTGCCCTTGCAATGTACTCTGTAGCTCGTAAAGATAAAAGGAGTGAAATTAAAGGACTTTTAGTATCTTCTGCAGTAACTTCCATTTTAACTGGAATTACCGAACCACTTGAATTTACTATTTTATTTGCTTCACCATTTTTGTATTTTGGCGTTCACTGTGTACTTTTTGCTTTTTCTGCAGTCTTTGTAACATTGCTAAAAGTAGGAGTAGGCTTTACCTTTTCCGGTGGCTTAATAGACTTTATTCTTTATGGTGTGTTACCCGGAAATGCCAGAACTAATTGGGTTCCAATCATCTTCTTAGGTATTGCTTATTTCGTTGTTTACTATTTCTTGTTTAGATTTGTAATTACTAAGTTCGATCTCAATACGCCTGGTCGTAAAGATGATACTACTTTAAAAACCAAGAAAGATTATGTTGATAATAAGAAATTTACTGCTCTAACTAAAGATGAGCAAGTAGCTTATGAAATAGTAGCAGCTCTTGGCGGAACTGATAATTTAGTGAATGTTGACAACTGTGCCACAAGGCTGCGGGTGACAGTTAAAGACGGCAATTTAGTAGATAAAGAAACCTTAACCTCAACGGGAGCAGCCGGAACAGTAGTTAACGGTGCGTCTGTCCAGGTAATTTATGGCACTACTGTCGGCAACATTAAAACAAATGTAATGGATCTGATTAATAGCGGCAAAGCACCAAAAACTGTTGCAAATTCTGTTAAGCCAGCAAATAGTTCGAAGTTAGATTCAGAGGATAAAAAAGTTCAAAAGTCAGTTGAAACGGGTCCGAGTCAAAAAATTGCATTGTTTGCACCTGCTGATGGACAGCTGGAATCATTGCAAACCTTAAATGATGGGGTCTTTTCCAAAGAGATGGTAGGTAAAGGCTTTGCGATCTTACCAGAAAATGACAATATTTATGCTCCAGTTAATGGCACTATAACAACAATTTTTCCGACTAAACATGCAATTGGCATAAAAGATGAAAATGGCATTGAGTATCTTTTGCATATGGGATTAGATACTGTTGAACTTAAGGGCAAAGGCTTTAAGATTCTTTGCTCTGAAAAAGAACAAGTCCATCAGGGTGACAAGCTGGCAGAGATGCATATAACAGAAATTAAATCTGCTGGAAAGGCAACTGATGTTATCTTTGTAGCTACTCTGTCTGACCGATTATTAGATGTCAAAATTGCTGATAATGATAGAGTTACTGCTAATGATCAAGTAGCCGAGTTGTTGGTTAAAAAATAAACAGCTATAATGCCAGATTTCTATGTTAGAACATATTGCTTCAGCCAATTGCTGCAAGTAAAAAAGCCAAGCTTTTCGTTTAGAAAGCCTGGTTTTTTTTACTCAAAAATTAAATTGATGGCAAATTTGAAATAGGGTTTAGTTGCCAATTTGCTTACGCTATATTTATTCACATTTTATTTTTACTGTCATAGATTCAACAAAAAATCGACTTTTTGTGGACAATACAATTGTGCATTGTCTACTTATGCAGAATCGTCTACTAACATTTTTTGCATATTTCAACAAAAAATTAAACAAGCTGTGCCTTTTTATCTATGATGCCACTATAGTGATGCCCACTTACCATTGTGAAAATGATTAAATAAATGTGAAAATGATTAAATAAATTTTTATTCTCTTTAAGCAGCCAAACTATCTGTTGTCTATCATAAACAGCTATTCCATGATTATTAAGTATAGTGACAATTTCTATTAAATCTTTTGCTTGAATATTTCCTAATTCTAATTGAATAACTTTTTTATTCACAGTCAAATTTAGTTTAAAAAAGTCTGGGTTAAAATCAAGTGGACTGATTCGAACTTTTTTACGATATGTAATTTCAGCATTAGTGATATTCTCGAATAAATATGATTTTGTATATATTTTTTTGATATGTAACAGCTGCATAAGTTTCATTGCATCATTTGAACTATAACTCACTACAGTAATTCCATTTTTATCGATCAGCCAATATCCACTAAAACATGTTGGTAAAGTAATAAAAATTCCTGCCAAAATTGTGAATCCCAGTACCCACCATGGTTGATAGCCAAATCCAGTCATAAATAATGACACTAAAATGACTAAAATTATTCCTGTGATTACATGCAGAATGTTTACTTTATGTCCAACAGTCACACTTTTATTGGAGTTAGTAAAACCTGAATTATTTGAAGGATAGAGTTGTTGTCCTTCAATCATTTCTTCGTTTGACTTCATGATATTTACACTTTCACAACTTAGCAGTAACTGCTTTATTTTCATTTAATTATACTACGTCTTTGCTTTAGAAAACGCCTTTCTTGGCAGCAACGGAAAATTTTTGCTTTTTGTTGATCCCTAGACTATAGGAGTGTCTTAATCAAATTGATAATAAAAAGCTGGTTACCAGTGAATGCTGGAACCGGCTTCTTTTTATACTAAATTGCCACCTGTCTTTTCTTGCACAGTTTTTTGCAACTGCTTACTAAATTCAGTCATGCCGATTAAGGCAAACTCTTCTATTTGCCTTGCGCAATTATCCAGATAAACTTGTTTAGGATCAAAATGATAGTTAATAATGTTCTCCAAAAATAATAGAACCATCTTATTAAAGCAGGTTAGTGGCTGGGTGTGAATCTCATGGGATTTTTCCACCAATTGCTTGGCTTCCTGGTACTTGCTTTTTTCCAGACACATACTAATCATATTGATTAATATTCCCAACACTATAAATTGTATATCGTCATTATCACTATCTTTAAATTGCTGAAAAATTTTGTTAGTAATGATCATATCACTGTCAAAATCATAAAAAACCATGCAGTTCAGGAAAATTTTGATAGTTTTCCAGTCGAAATTCTCTTCATTAAAGAATTTATTTTTAAGTTGCTGGATTTCTGCAGCACTCAATTTTTCTCTATTACCATCTATAATAGCTAAGATTGAGTTCACACTTAGCATTAAATCATTTTTACTGGTAAGCTGGCTACCTGCGATAGTCTGTTTGATTTCTTTTAGGCGCTTAATATCAAAATTATAATAAGCGTCTGTCATTTGGGCAACAATCTTCTTTTTGAGATTATCTTCACTTTCAGCCTGGTAATCAAGTTGCTTAAAAAAAGTAGCAATTTTCACGTGATTTTGCCGTAATAGTTCAATTAGGTCTGCCGCTGAAATACGGGTCAGATCTTTTTCTACTTTAGAATAAAAAGAGGGGCTGATAACGTCGCCAATCCATGCACGTTGAGTTTTCCCAGCTTCTAAACGGTATTGTCTAAGTAATGCACCGATAGTCATAATTTAACCTCATTAATATTTTTTGTTTCATATATGACACTTTTTTATTTTCAATTTTAGCTCAAGTACAATTGAAAAAGAAGAAAGTTAAACGGGAGAAAAAATTATGACCATCTTTTTTAAAAATAAAGAATATCGCAAGTTTTCAATTGCCAGCATTTTATCTAGTGCTGGAGATATTTTATTCTATTTAGCGCTGATGACTTATGCCAGTCGGCTCAAAAATTATTCGCTGGCCTTATCATTAATCGCCATTTCAGAGTCAGTTCCCCGGCTGTTTTCCAGTGTTGGTGGCTATCTAGCTGACCGGACACAGAATAAATTTCAAAAAATAGTCTGGATGGCTATGATCAGAGGTGCGCTTTATCTACTGGTTGGTTTTCTTTTTAGCCAAAATATTGCCGGTTGGAATTTAGTAATAATGGTGATTATCATCAACTTTATTTCTGATACAGCCGGAACTTATTCTGGCGGACTGACCACACCACTAATTATTAGTCTGGTTAAAAAAGATGAGATTGCTGAAGCTGAAGGTTTTACTAGCGGTGTTTCGCAAGTAATCACTTTGATTAGTCAGTTTGTTGGATCAGGACTTTTGTTATTCATGTCATATTCTGCGCTGGCTGTAATTAACGGCCTGACTTTCGTTGTGGCAGGGTTGATCTATTGCAATATTGCCAGGAGTAAACGAAAAAAGGGCATTTCAACTGTCACACAAGAAGTCGATGATCGTGGCTTTTGGTCCACCTTGGTTTTAGCATTAAAGCAAGTTAAAAAGGCTAGTGGCTTAATTACTACCGTACTGGTAATCGCCATTTTAAACGGAGTTCTCAGCACGATCGAGCCTCTGATTTCTATTGTAATCGCGGGCAATCGCCAGGTGATGGTCATTGGAACCTATAGTTTTACAATCGCGTTAATCGGCGCTATGGCAGGAATAGGCGCTGCCTTAGGCAGTATTTTTGGTACTAATCTATTTAAAAATGTTAGCCTTTATATCATCATTATGTTAGCCAATATTGCTGGAGCAAGTGTCATAATTGCTATTTTAAGCAAACAAATCTGGTTCTGTTTAATAACCTACTGTATCTTAGGCTTTTTTGCGGGAACTGCTACGCCAAAATTGACGCAGTGGATGGTAGGTGCAGTTGATCATAAAATTTTGGCATCTTCCATTGGCCTGATCAATACGATTTTATTAATTGCCAGTCCCTTAATGACAACTGCTTTTACCACCTTATCAGCGGTGACAAACGTGCAGTATTCTCTTCTAGGATTATTAATCGTCAGTATTTTGCTCTTTGTAATTACCTTATTGGTGATGAGAAAATCTGCACAAAAAGGAAAATAAACAGCCCATTTAGCTGGTAAATTTGCAGTTGCTTTTTGCCAGCATTTTTCTAAGCCAGATATAAAAAGCCACCAAGATAATGGTGTGAATCTCAAAATTAGAACATTTTATGGTTGTTAACTGAGAACTAATTGCCCTTATTTGATCGGAGTTAGTTCTTTTAGTTTGGTCTTAATTTGATAATTATGCCAAAGCTGATAGATTATAATTTTATCTTGTTTAGCTAATTTAGACATAAAAAAGCCCCAAAAGTTGGATAATTTTTGAGGTTCAGTACAGTTTTTGTTTTTTAAAAAAATTGAACTTAAATTTTTCAAATTTTTTCATATTAGCTTCGTCTAATCTTACTTTGATATTACCTTTCATTCTCACAGTTGGATCTATTGCCCTAACATGCTGTAGTAAGGCTGCAGCATAGATTTCATCTAATAAATAAAGGTGATTTAACAAACTTTTCTGCTACTCTATATTTCTTTGGTGAAGATATAGGAACTATTAAAACCGTGTTAAAAAAGGACCAATCTTAGCTTCACAACATATCATGGAATTATCTACAGAAAAACCGCTTGGCTAATCTTTCTGAAAAACTACTTTTACAATTTTGAGTATCTTTTCCATATAATCATCAGGTAGTTGCTCTAAATAATGAAATGGTCGATTATGATAATCGATTGTAACTAGCTGATCTAGCATGACTACACCTTTTGTTTGAGATGCAGCAGGTAATTCTTGATATAATGGGTAGCGTCTTTTAGTAGTAGATATAGGAGCAAACACAGCAATATGAGCGTATTTTTCAACCCCTTTATAGCTTAAATATAAATAAGGTCGTTTGCCAGATTGTTCATGCCCCTGTTTAGGACTTAAATCCATTAATAGAATAGATCCTTGCTTAATTACCATTTTTCATTTCCTTTTCTCTCATCTGGTAACTTAATTTCAGTATCAAATTCTTCACCTGAATAATCTTTAAAAAGTTCTTCAAAAGTTAAATCAGGTGTATCATCTTGCTTTGACATTATTACTTTGTTGTCCTCAATTTTAAAGTTTAACTGATCTCCTATAGTAGCGTTTAATGCTTGCAAGACTGCTTGGTTTAATCGGATGCCTTTAGAATTACCCCATTTAGATATAGTAGCCCGAATCATAATTTTCCCCCTATAAAAAATAAACAATGTATATCCTGAAATGTAATAAAATTATACAATGTTTATCTACGGAGATCAAGCAAAACAAAAAAGCATCCTGAACGAAATGTGATGTGACCACCAAAATTAGGATACTTTATTAGTTGTAAGTTAGTTTTTATTTATTAGGACTTTTTCTCAAACTGAAAAAGATAATCAGAATAAAGTTAATCAGTAGAGTGAAGCCTGTAGTCCAGAAAACTGTAGCATAGTTGAACAGACCGGAAATGGTGGAACCCATGATTGAACCAAACACAGAACCAACTGCTTGGAAAGACTGATTATAACTAAAGATACGGCCAAAACTTTCGGCCGGAGTGTTCAGTGTCAAAACAGTCTGTGCTGCCGGTAACATTGCAGCACTGGCAATTCCCAGCAGAAAACGCAATCCTGCCAGTACCCAAGGCGAATGAGTTAAGGCCATAGGAATAAAGAGAACAGCTCCTACTATTAAACCTAGGCGTAAAATTTTTAGTGGTCCAATTTCATCCATTTTGTGTCCGATTTTGGAAGCAGCCAGCAGCGTTCCGAGACCTGGAGTTGCGGCTACAATTCCCGCTACAAACGCAATATTCTTGCTATTAGGCATCATTGATTTGACATACAAAGAAACAATCGGATCAATTGACATGTTAGCGGCCTGTACTAACAGGGTAGTTACGAACATGACCACTATCAATTTAACATTGGGTAGAGAGTGCATGATCTCTTTCATAGGCTTCATTTCTTCGCGGGAAATTGGGGTAAAGTTTTCATGAACTAAGAATGTCGACCCTAAGAAGACGAGCACCATCAAAAAGCCGGTGATGAAGAATGGAATCCGGTAGCCCCAGACGCCACCAAGCCAATTGCCGAAGAAATTTGACAAAACACCACCTAAAAGTGGTCCGACTAAGTTTCCAGCAGTTCCAGCAGTCATCATTTGACTCATTACCCAGCCACTTTTTCTGTGGGGAGTTTCTCCTGCGATCAGGGCGGTAGCATTGTTAATGTAGCCGGAAAAAGCACCCTGAATAAAACGCATGACAATTATGTAAATAGCGTTAGGAGCAAAACCGGTAGCAGTAATAGTTAAAGCCATGACCCCAGATGCCCGCATGCACATTAATTTACGACCCTTGCGGTCAGCCAAGTTGCCCCAATAAGGTGAAACAATTGCCTGAGCAATAAATGTCATGGCAAATGCAAGACCGGAATACATGCTAATCTGCAACTTGCTGTAGTGGCCCAGATCAGCGATAAATAGTGAGATAAAGGGCATTGTCATGGAATAACCCATACCTGTGATAAAGCAGCCTAGCCATAAAGTGACAAAAGCTTTATGCCAGCCAGCCGGAAATTTTTCGGAAACTGTCAAAACGTCCTCGCTTTCTTTTTTAATATTTTTCTAAAAAATATGATATCTTTTCTATTTTAGCACAATAAATTTGCTAAGAATTTGCTAAATAGATGATATTTTCATATTAAACATGTTAGGATATTATTTCTGAAAGGAAGGGATGTTGGTATGGGAAGAGAGTCGCACTTAACTAGGCAGGAATACCGTAAAAAATACCGCCAAAAATCCCAGTCGCACACAAACAAGGTGCCAAAGGCAACGATTAGAGAAAATAATACTTCTCAGACTCGTGCTGACTACCGCCATTTAAAACTAAATTTCTGGGATATATTTGCTGATCGACCATATGTTGCAGTGGCCATTGTTGTTTTGGCAATTTTCTTAGTTATGGCTAAACTCTGGTGGCTTCTTGCTGCACTTGCAATTGTGGTCGCAATTGGCATCTTTGTGATTGGCCGCAGTCATCATCCTAACCGTGTACTTAGCCTCGAATTTAAAATGAAGTCATCCCGGAAATTAAGCATGTTACGAGCTTTGCAATTTGGTGGCTCGATTATCATGTTTCTGGCCACTTATATGAAAAAAGTGGTAACAGTTAATTTTTCCACAGCTGGTTCGACTGATGGCTTGCAAGTCGTTCAGGGCATCCTGTCTAATCGTGGTGGCGTCTATGGTCAACAGGGATCATACTTCTTGAGTTTATTAAATACCCTAACTGGTGGACAACTTTGGGGCAAATATCGTTATGCGACTAACAGTGCCCAAATGATGAGCAGTAGCGCAGGACGACTAATTATCATGTGGGTTCTGCTTTTAATGATTGCACCAGCATTTTGCGTTTTAGCACAATTTTTCCGTGAACCATATTCGCGCAATACCGCTTTGGCTGCTTCAATCATTGCTACTGTCAGCTTCGTATTAACTCCTCGTTTATTGAGTAAGTGGATTGTAGAATACGCTGTCGAAAATCGTATGGCCAGCAGTCAAGCTCAGGCTGCTATTAGTGTCGGACCTATGGCCTATGTGGCAATGCTTTGCGCAATTTTAGTTTTAGTTATTTCAGTTTACCGGGTAATTAAAAAGGACAGATTCGTTTAAAAACCAGAAAAAGTTTTAAATCATAAACCAGCTTTTTGTGCTATAAGCTGGTTTTTTTATGATTTTAAAAACTGCTTTGAAAAAGCAGTTTATTATATTTTGCATAGCAAATTTATTTTTACTTAATATTGTAAAAGTATATGTTTGTCTTTAAAATCAAGTTAAACAGTAAATAATAAAATATCATCTGTTTAAAAATTTTTTTGACTTAAATTGTAAATAGGAGGGGATCATTTATGCTTAATGATATTGTTTTGATTTTGCTAATAGTTGATGCTATTTACTTAATATATCTAGTTTGCGTCAGATTAACACACAAAACACCGCAGAATTCTAAAATTATCCAATTTTATCAGCACCAACATTTACGGTGGACTAAAGTTAAGTACTTCTTCCTTGTAGTTCCTATTGTTTTATTTCTTCTACCATATGATAATAGCTGGAATAATTATGTAACATCCTTGTTTGTGCGCATTATTGGAATTGTTTTGTGGACGTTGATATTTGTGATTGGTGACTTTCTCGATGGGAAAATGTATCACTGGTTTTTCAAAAAATAATACGGATAAGTAAAAAAACATAGAGTCTGGGAAAAAAGTGCTCTTTGAAGTTAAATTAAAAAATTTCACAATTTAAAAAGACCGACAAATCAACGTTTTATAGACGTGATTTGTCAGCCTTTTTAGTTAGGTTAGAGTTTTTTCCCAGACTCTTTAAAGTGAAACTATTTTTATTATTTGAGTGGTTTGAATTAAAATAATATTATTAAGCTTGCATTTGACGCAAAGCTTCAGTTGTAACTTTTGATACATTAATTTTATTTTTCTTAGCCCAATTATTTAGATCCTCTGGCAATGAAATATTGCGCCGAACAGTTTTACTATATTTATTACGCCACTTTGTCATATTAACTTTAACCCAAGATATTTGCTGATTTTTTTCCAACTCCCACTTTTTAGGATCTTGAACTCTAGGATAGCCTTGAATGTCAATCATTGTTGCCATTGCATCTTCTGCATGATAAAGAGCTTCACCTATTGTTTGACCATCAGTGACTAAGCCTTGGATGTTAGGTGACGTAATTGCATAATAATGTCCTGATTCATCGTTACATTTTTCTATAATAACAGGATAAGCTGCAATTTCTTGTTTCATGTCAATTTAAATATGCCAAGTAAGAAACATTAATTTTTTAACCGGCTTCCCTGGCACACTCATAACCTTTCTTCTTAATTTTCAAATATTATACACTATTATTGTGTATAATGCACTTAATATGAAGAGCAATGTATATTTTTGACTGCTTAATAGATATTACATAATTAATAATTGACTTCTGGAAATTTTATATAAAAAATATAAATAACTGGGCTTTAATCTAAAAAGCTTTAGATATTCAAACCAATTTTATCTAAAAATTTAGCAGTCAATTTTCTTTTTTTTGGCCTTCCTTTAACAGTTTTAATTAAACCTTCTTTTTCTAAATCTTCTATGGTGGTTTTTACTTTTTTAGTTGATATTTTTTCTGTGCTTTTGATAAAGCTGATCAAACTTGTGTCTTGAACGCTGCCATCAAAACTATTGAATAAAAATGACTGGGCATATACATATAAGATATTGAATTCAAAGCTGGGATAATCAAAATCTTCTAATTTCTTTTGGACAAAATTTAAAATGTTGTGGTCATCTTTTAAATTGCTTAATACATACTTTTGTCCAGAAACTAAGTATTTTAGCAAACTGATAACGAATAGTGTGATTTCGCCGCGATTTTTTTCATTTTCAACTTCTTGAAATTCTTTATAATATCTTGCCTTTTTTAGAGTGATCTGATAAGAAAAACTGACAGCAGTATAAGGGTCAACTTTTTTTCCAATATAACTGCAAAAGAGATACCTTCCTAACCTGCCATTGCCGTCATAAAAAGGATGAATATATTCAAAATAATAGTGGGCAACACAGGCCTTTAAAATAGGATCATATTTATCCAAATTAATAAATTTTAGCCAATTTTCCAATTGCTGATTTATCTCATCTTCACTGTTTTTGGGAAGATGAACAGTTTGGGTTGAGTTGCCAATTCTGACAAAGCCATCCCTAAATAGCTTGCCGTCAGGTAAGTTACTTTTTTTTATTTCACCTTTTAATAAAGAGTCATACAATACTCTGATGTCTTTTAGCTCATTAAGTTGATAAGTTTTACCGTTTTCAATATCAAAATACATTTTAGCAAAAGATTGGAAACGCACAGGTTTATTTTGATTATTAATATTTTCTACGGCTCTGTTAATTTCCTTTGTAGTAGAAGCAACATTTTCAATATCATTTGTACCTTTAATTTCTTTAATTAACAAATCAATGAAAAATTGCTCTCTGGCAACACCTGGAAGCTTGCCAATGAGTGCTTTGATTTGAGCAGAGTTCTCTCTAATGACAGTTAGCAGTGAATTATAATCTTCAATTTGTACCAAAAAAAGTGGCAATTGTGTAGGTATTCTAATTTGTTCTCGCACATCTATGGGATTTATTTCTAACGGAAACTTAATTGTGCCATAGCCATTAAATCTTTTATTAAATTCACTAGTAACTGGTTTGCCCGGATGTTGGTAAGAATAAATTCTCAATAAGTGATATTTTGACATAATTTAGTTTACCTTTCTAATTATAAATTCAAAAAACCCCATTTTTTGAATTTATTTTTGATTATACACTATATTTGTTAAAAATATTGCGATTTTAGCAATAAAAATCAAAAAGACACAAAAAAATGATGTGAACCCCAAATTAATTTTTAAAGCAATCGAATATTTAGTCATGAAAAAAGTGCTCCTAATAAACATATTAATGTCTAACTATTACGGAGCACTTCACTTTTTAGTTCTACTTTAATTTCGGGGTTTTATTTTAGGTTAAGCAACTTTTTGATAAAAATTAGCGCTTATCTAAAATTTGATATGTTTTAGATAGCAGGTTATCCAAGTCTTTATCACTAACATGTCCAACAATTTTACCATTTCGACCGGAAAAATCATAATTAGGCATTTGAAAAGTAACTACACTACCAGATATTCCACTGCTGATATCAGCAAGACGATAGTATAGACCACGATTATCTTTTTTAAGATCATGCGTAAGAGGCATGCAGATAACGAGTCCTGTTTTTTGATTATATGCATTATTTGATATAACTATCGCTGGTCTTTGAATATTGCCAGATCGGGGATTATGACCGCCCTCTTCTCGTCCTGCATGTGGTTCAGCATCTATCCGAATAATGTCTCTTGATTAGATGCTACATTTTCCTTACCAACCTGCATAGTATCAGGGTTACCTACTTTTTCAGTTTCTTTTTTAAAGTCAATATCATCATATTCTCCATTAAACCACGGATTAGAGTCAATAGCCTTATAGATTAAAGTGCTATTATCTTCCTGAATCAATTCAAATCGTTCACCAGGTTTAACTCCAGCCTTACTCGGGACCGTGAGTGCTATAGAATTACCAACTTTTCTAGCAACAAAGTTACCCAGTTTTTTTTTCATTAATATTAGCTCCCTAATTTATGTTAGTACAAGTATACACCGCACCCGATTAGATTTCGATTATGTCTCTCCATAATTTAGGCGATTTCGATTTTAAGCAGCAATATAGTCTTAATAGCGACTTAGCACATTTAATATAATATTTTCAATGCGATAAAGCCTTAAGACTAAAAATATATAGATAAATCATGAGCCAAAAGCTTAATTAAATGTCTAATATAATTTTTAAATAAAAGAGCCCCAAGTTTAGGACAACTTTTGTAGGCTCAGTATATATTTGCTTTGTGTTTATATTTATTTACCTTTTTGCCCTGAAAAAGATAATTTCTCTTGCCGCAATAATCGGACCGGATGATTGATAAATCGTCAGATGCACTTTTTTAGCACGGACATCTCGCAGACCAACCACCTTGTTTTTCGTGTCAGCTTTCCACTGCAAGTGGTCTGCATAGGTAGTATATTGCTCGCCATCCGTTGAAACAGCAATTGAAACGACAAGAGGATCACCATTATGATCAATATTTCTTGGCACATAGACCATTCTGCTTAATTTCTCAACTTTTTCAAAAGTAAAGGTTAGTTCCAGTGGTTGTTCAGGTGAAACAGTTTGCCTAGTTTGCCATTCGCTTGCCAGTTTAAGATCAGTTAAATAAGACAGGGGATGATTTTCTTTGCTGGTATAGTTGCTAGTCACATCAATGTTTTCAATAGCATAATCTTTAGCAGCGTGCTTGGTAATGACGCCGAAAAGATCAGACCATTCAGAAACTTTATTTCCTATTACATACCGCATTCTAATGATATAGCGAGTATTAGGGGTTAATTCGTGAAAAGTGAAATTTTTACCAGTAATGCCGACATAAAGGAGATTATTAACTTCTATCTGAACTGCGCTTTCGTGAGGCCAGGCAAGTTCGAACGAATGAGCTGAAATTTTGCTTGAATCAACTGCCGGCAATTTAGGTGAAGGCAATACGCCACTGGTAATTTCATGTACTAAAACTTTCTTGCCATAATTAAAATTGTGCACTGTAATTTCGATTTTAGTTGTGGTAATGTCTCGACTTGCTAATTTTATTTGCAGGGCAGTTTGCGTGTTCTTGTGATATTGTTTAAATTCATCCAAGCCGTAATTAGCATTGTAAAAAATGCCTTCACGAGCATGGTTGAAAGCGTCAAGCGATCCGTATTCTTCCACTGGGACAACTTGATCGTTAATTTTAATAGTGATGCGATCAGGGTAAGAATCACACATAATAGTCAACTTAGTAGGTTGTTCAACATCTTGGCTTTCCCAGTTGCCTTCAACTGGTGGAATAGTTACCAGCAACGTTTCATTTTCAGTTTTACTGAAAATTTTTGTGGTAGAACTATTGGATTCAGCGGCTTGAGAGTTATCGTTGTAAATAACTGTCTCACTTTGATCTTGCGGGTAAAGCAGAAAATCACGATTGCCCCAGTCAAAAATACTGCCACCGCGAACAAAGACTGGTAGGTGCCATAATGGAAAAGATAAATTATTGTAGACCTTGCCACCGGCATATTTTTTACCTGTAAAAAGATCAATCCACATTGTCTTCTTTCCGGGTAAATACAGATTATCTTTGCGTGAATCACCGTTTTCATCTTCGCGGCCACTAGTAATTGGTGCAATTAACAAATTGGAGCCTAACATGAATTCATTGCCAAACTGTGCTGTGTAATTAGCCAGCACATCTGGAAAGTCGCTGAAAAGGGGACGCATGATTAACGCGCCATTTTTTCCCTGTTCATTTAGTGTATATAGGTAGTTAGTCAAATGCTGGCGCAATTTGAGGTAAGCCAAATTAATGTCGCTTATTTTCCTATTATAAGCAAATGGATTTTTACTGAAGTCGCCCTGATCATCAAAGTTAAAGAGCAGAGGGGTAAAACATTTCCATTCAAAATCACGGACATTGATTTGTGCATTGCCACCGCCTTCTAGTCCATCAACTGCTGCACCAACTAAAGGCTGACCTGAAAGATTTGCTCCGAGCATACCAGCTACTTGTGTAGCAACATTGCCCCAGTTGCCGCCAACATCTCCAAAGATCAAAGCAGCGTTTTTTTGCATGCCGGTACTGCCGCTATCAGCAAGCACTAGTGAACGCTTTGTTTGTGATTCGTTTTGAAGCTGTGCTTTATCTTTAGTCGCTATTTCATTAGTAGTAAAAGTAAAAGCAGTTTTTTCCGGTAATTCGACTTCGCTTTGGTGCCAAAATCCGGGATGAACGTCTTGGTTTAACGCATATTCATTAAAGAAACTGAGAGCTTGTTGATTGTTGGCTTGAACACCATAATTGGGCACAAACCAGCTCAAAGGAAAGTGCATGGCATGATAGCGATCAATTAGTGCCCGCGCGGAAAACTGGTAGTTTTCTTCGCCGTTAAGTGAAGCTTTGCCCGATGCGGCTTTTTCATCTTTTGTACGAGTATAATAATTATTGCCAATTTTACTGGCATTGCGTTTCTTAGCTTGACTTGGTTGCCACAAGGTTGTACAGAAATTGCCGATATGGCCTAGACCTAAGGCATATTTGGGCAATAACATTGGTTTGCCCGTTAAAATATAGTAGTGCTGCAAAATTTCCTGAGGATTAGTACCAAGAAGATAAAATGCATCAAAAATTGCATCTTGGTGGGTGAGAACAGTGACTCCTCTCTTGGTTTTGCCAAAATCATAAGTTCCTGTTGCAGTAGTGTTTCTTAATTCGCCATAACCAGCATTCGACCAGAAAAAAGGGACAGGCATAATGACGCCACCTTTACCGGTTATTTGGTCATGCTTAATTGCGATTTTGTGTCCTCTGTGACTAAAGTAGCCGTTTTGCAAGCCGCCACCATAAAAAAATTCATTTTTATTTTCTGTTAAAAACTCACGGGTTCTGGTAGAACTAAGTTCAAGTGGTTGAGATTGGTGCATCCTGTTATGGTGCAATGATTCATCAAAAATACTTATAACAGCTGGATTTTGCCCAAAAATAATTTGGTAATTGCCAGTATGGATAATTAAGGAATCATTGGTGGCTCTGACCTGCGACTTTGCAAAGGCAGAATTATCAAACTGGCCTAATTGAATAGTTTCCGTTCGATTTTCAGTAAAATTTTGCTCCGGATCAATTAAAAGACGAAAAATGCCGTCAGCTAAGACGTAAAAGCGCGCAATTTCGCCCGTGGCAAAATGTAATTCGTAATAATGGTCACACTTGCTGGCACCAGTAAGTGCTCCTAGTTGATGTTGATTTGCTTGCGTATTTTGAATCATATTTCTTTTTTCCTAATCAGTTCCTATACCACTATTATAACTAAAAAATAAAAAGTTTCCGTACTATTTGAAATTGAACTGGTAAAGACCAGTTGATTAAGCTAAAATTAAGCTATAAATACGAGTTTTATTTTTTAAAAAGAAAGGCAAAAATAATATGACTTATTATATTCATGCAGATAAATTCTTTCTTGAAAATGTGACAGAACAAGGTGGTTACTTAGAAGTTCAAGATGATGGCAAATTTGGCTTTTACTATACTGAAGATCAAAAACCTGAAGGCAAAATCGTAGACTATAAAGGCAAATGGATTGCACCAGGACTGGTTGACACACATGTACATGGTTCACTAAAAGAAGACGTGATGAAAAGTGATTGGGCAGGAATAAACCGCCTGTCAGAAGGCTTTTTACGGTCTGGCGTTACCAGCTGGCTGCCAACGACTTATACTGCCGGTGCAGATACATTAAGCAAAATTTGCCAGATGTTTGGCGCCCATAAAAGTGAAGAAACTGGTGCTAAAATTCAAGGGTTGCATTTTGAAGGACCATACTTTACTGCAGAACATGCTGGTGCAGAAAACCCTAAATATTTGATTGATCCTGATATTAATCAATTTAATGAGTGGCGTGAAGAATCTAAAGGGTTGCTGAATAAAATATCTCTTGCGCCTGAGAGAAAAGATGCCCGGGAATTTATCCGTGCTGCTGTTAAAGAGGGTGTGGTTGTTTCTTTGGGACACTCCAGTGCTACTTTTGAAGAAGCTAAAGCCGGTGTTGAAGCTGGTGCAACAATGTTTACTCATACTTTTAACGGAATGCCTGATCCTTCACACCATGATACATCAATTTCTAACGCTGCGATGGCTCTGCATAATGTTACAGATGAATTGATCTGTGACGGTCACCATGTTCAAAAAGAAATGGTGCGGGCATTGGTTCAGCTTAAAGGTGCCGAACATATTTGTTTAATCACGGATTGCATGGAAGCCGGTATGATGCCTGACGGTGACTATATGTTAGGTGAGTTGCCTGTTTATGTTAAAGAGGGCATGGCGCGCTTAAAGGGTGGTAATAATTTAGCCGGCAGTATTTTACAATTAAAGACTGCCGTTAAGAATGTTGTTGACTGGAACGTTGCTACGCCGGAAGAAGCAATCATGATGGCCTCTTACGTACCGGCTAAGAGTGCGCACGTACTCGATAAATGTGGTTCAATTGCACCTGATAAAGATGCCGATTTCTTAGTATTAAACCCTGACATGACTTTAAGTGAAACTTATTTAAATGGTGAGTCACGCTACCAGGCAAAATAATTCCTAGTTTAAGATTAGAAAAACCAGTTCGTTAAGTTGAACCGGTTTTTTTATTTGCACAATTTTTAATAAAAACTATATTTAAGTATTTATTATATACTATACACTATTAATATAAGCTTAATTGGTTGCACTTTTATTATCCTGGCCTTAATCTAAGAATATAGTACGTGCTATTAATAATTAAATAGACGGAGAGTGAGAAAATGGCTAAAACAGGACAAGATAGGTTGAATGACCCATTTTTGAATAAAGGGACTGCTTTTACAGAAGAGCAGCGAGAAAAGTATCAGCTGGCAGGGATGTTGCCGCCTAAGGTGCAGACTCTTGAAGAACAAGCTCGAGAAGTTTATTTACAATACCAGGAAAAATCAACGAATCTAGAAAAACGGATTTTTCTAATGACCGTTTTTAATACTAATCGCGTGTTGTTTTTTAAGGTCTTCAGTGAGCATGTTACCGAATTTATGCCGATTGTGTATGATCCTACGATAGCTGAAACTATCGAAAATTACAGTCATTTGTTTGTTAATCCGCAATATGCCGCATTTCTGTCAATTAATGAACCTGATCAAATCGAAGACAGTTTGAAAAACGCGGCTGATAGCCGTGATATAAAACTAATCGTGGTTACTGACGGTGAAGAAATATTAGGAATCGGTGACTGGGGCACACAGGGAGTTGACATTTCTGTAGGTAAGTTAATGGTTTACACTGCAGCAGCTGGTGTTGATCCTGCGTGCGTATTGCCGGTGGTTCTTGATGTTGGCACTAACAATGACAAATTACTTAATGATTCGCTCTACTTAGGCAACCATCAGTGTCGGGTGAATGGAGACCCTTATTACCAATTTGTTGATCGCTTTGTGCAAACTGTAGAAAAGCTGTTTCCGGGACTATATTTACATTTTGAGGATTTTGGCCGAGATAATGCTGATAATATTTTAAAACACTATCGTGATCATATTTTAACCTTTAATGATGATATTCAAGGTACCGGTGTCATTGTTTTGGCAGGTATCTTGGGAGCATTGAAGATTAGTGGTCAGAAATTAACAGATCAAAAGTATGTCTGTTTTGGTGCAGGAACAGCTGGCACAGGAATCGTGGAGCAAGTCTATGCCGAGATGCTGCAAGCAGGTTTACAACCTGATGAAGCACGCAAGCACTTTTACTTAGTTGACAAACAAGGTCTGCTCTTTGAAGACACCCCCGACTTAACACCAGCGCAGAAACCATTTGTTAGAAAACGCTCAGAATTCAGTAATGCTGACCAGCTTAAAGATTTAAAGAGTGTTGTACAAGCAGTTCATCCTGATATTTTAGTGGGAACTTCAACTCGTTCAGGTGCTTTCACTCAGGATATTGTGACGGAAATGGCAACCCATACCGAGCGGCCAATTATTTTCCCATTGTCAAACCCAACTCAATTAGCGGAGGCAAAAGCAGAAGATTTAATTCATTGGACTAAAGGCAAGGCTTTAGTAGCTACTGGTATTCCTGCTGATCCAGTTGATTATGAGGGCACTAAGTATGAAATTGGACAAGCCAACAATGCTTTGGTCTACCCAGGACTTGGTCTTGGTGCTCTGGCAGTTAATGCTAAGATTTTAAGTGATGAAATGATTAGTGTAGCGGCCCACTCACTTGGTGGCATTGTTGATTCAAGTAAACCAGGCGCAGCAGTTTTGCCACCAGTTGAAAAACTAAATGTCTTTTCTCAAACTGTAGCAAAAGCTGTGGCTAACAAGGCAATTGCCGATCACCTCAACCAAAATGACTTTCAAGATGGTGACAAGGCAGTGGCTGCGCTTCGCTGGGCGCCTGAATATAAAGATGAGCAGGAGTGAGAATAAATGCAAGCCTTTATTACTTCATTAACTAGCGTTGTTGAACTGTTGCTTGTAATTGCTTTAGGGTACTGGCTGCGAACCAGTGGCAAACTAGGCGATCAGTTTAAGGGCAATATTTCCTATTTAATTATGAATATTGCTTTACCAGCTTCAATTTTTGTTTCTGTCCTAAAATATTTAAACAGGCAAAAATTATTTGGCTTAACAGGTGGTCTGATCTATGCCATTATCTGTTTTGCTCTAAGTTATTTGTTCGCATGGATATTATGTAAGGTTCTGCGGATTCGCAAAGGCCGCCGTGGTACTTTTATTAATGCCATTACGAATGCCAATACTATTTTTATTGGGCTGCCTTTAAACATTGCCTTATTTGGGCAAAAAAGTATGCCGTACTTTTTAATTTATTATGTGTTAAATACGGTTTCTACCTGGGCAATTGGTGTCTTCTTCATTTCTAGCGATGACCCAACTGAACAAAAAGGAAAACAACAAAAATTCAACTGGAAAAAATTGTTGCCAGCACCATTAGTTGGTTTTCTAATTGCCTTAATTTGCTTATTAGTTGAAGTACCAATTCCTAGTTGGATTACGGCTGTGTTAAGTATGGTTGGCGGCATCGTCACACCGATGTCACTGATCTATATTGGTATTATATTGGCAGATGCTGGTTTGAAGTCAATCCACCTTGACCGTGATACTATTTGGGCATTGCTTGGCCGCTTTATCTTAGTACCGGCTTTAATGATGATTTTAATTGTTGTTGGTGCAAATTGGCTGCCATCCTTGACAGGTCTAGCTAAACAAACCTTAGTTGTGCAATCTGCTACTCCTGCTTTGGCAGTTTTGCCAATCTTAGTGGGTGAATCGCACGGGGATGTGCAATACGCTACCAACGTTGTGACTACCTCAACAGTTTTATTCGTAATAGTTGTACCAGTAGTTTTGGAAATCACGCAAATGCTAATATAATTAATAAAAATTCATGTTATAAAAACCCGTCTTTGATCATGTAGATAAGGCGGGTTTTTGTTTGGAAAATATTTTAAATTAAAGTGCTATATTATTAAGTTGTTAATCCAACTTTTTACCAAATCTTTTCTGCATTTTATTGCTGGTATAGCCCAGTTTTTCGTAAAATTTATGAGCACCTAAACGTGATTCTCCTGAATTTAACCTAATTTCTTTCATGCCTAAATTTTTAGCTTGTTTTTCCAAAATGTGCATAAGTTGACTGCCAATGCCTTTCTTTTGCACAGAAGAATCTACTGCTAAAGCTAAAACGTTGAACATGGGATCAAAATAGGTTTCTTCAAAAACTTCTGCATGCAAATACCCTTCAACTTTTTTGGTATTATCATCTTCAAAGACCCAGAGATAATGATGCGCAGGATCATTTAGCAGCCTTTTAATGTTGGCGGCCGTTTTTTCGACAGGATAATCATAACCTAGTTCAATTTGATTGATTTTTTGAATAGCTGGACTGTCAGCAACTTCACATTTTCTAATCATGAAAATTCCTTTCTTATATTTATTGCTTTATGAGTTAAAGTTATTTTAGCGCTCTCAATAATAATTAGGAAGCTCTTTTGTATGTCTAGATATAATAAAAGCACTATTAAAGTTGTACTGCCAAATTTAATAGTGTTTTTTTAATTCTATACAAGTGGTAATATTGGCGTAAGCTATTTCATTTTTGACTAGTGCTAGTGTAAACAAATAAGGAGAGAACAATTGCATTCTAAAGCGGTAGACTCAAAAACATCTCTTGTAAATTTATTTTGGGATCAATTTTTATTTTTGTGGCAACTAATAAAATCACGCTTTCTTTTTTGGTTAGGCTTAATAAGCTTTGTAATACTGATGTTGAAATTAATGCCGAATTCTGCTATAGTTCCTATTTTTTTCATGGGTGTTGATTTTAACGCTGTTAAATCACGCCAAGTTATTTTGCCTGTTTTTTGGTTTGTTTATTTTGTAGTACCGCTATTAATAGTCTTAAGCGGTTTTAAACAATTGTGGCAAGTAAGAGGAATGCAATTGCGAGGACTCAGATACTCACCCTTAAGTTTCGCTGTAGTTAATGTTGGGTTAATGGGATTGATCACCCTCATTTATGTGGCACTAACAGAAGGAATTATGGCTTTAGTGACTGATTTTTCCTGGCTAAGACGTTTTAAACTAATGCAATTTTACGGATTATCAGCTTCATTAGTACTGGTCATTATCAATTTTTTAGGAATATTTCTGTTGTTGATAATTCAGGCCACTATCGGTCGCTTCAATTCTCCACTGGGTATAATTATTCCAATTAGTTGGCTTATAATGACTGTTTATACCACTTGGAAATATAATCCGCTCAATAGTTTAATGCTTCTGCGTGTCAATAAGAACAATATTCTGCTGTTATTAGCTACAACGCTATTAATGCTAATTGTCTATTTAATTACTGACCGTTACAGTGAACCGGATTATTAAAAGTCTAATTCTACTATTTTTAATAATTCTAAAATGGTACTATGAATGTATAGAATTAAACGATAATTAAGATTAAGAAACAAAACTGGCTATTTATAATAGTCAAATTAATTTATCTTTATTGTTGCGGCTGTCCTCACTCTTAAAAAGAAGGTCTTTATGAAACGTCTATTTTGGAATCAATTACTATATTTATGGCAAATAATCCGCTTCCGTTTTATTTGCTGGCTAAGTTTGATCTGCTTTTCAATTATTTTTCTCAGTACGCAGCTAATTAACAGTTCAAATACTTCTATATTTAATCTTTTCTTTGCCGATACCAGTCAAGGTGCATCTTTTAATTTTATTTTGTGGTTAGTCTATTTCTTGATACCGCTGCTTATTGTATTAAATAGCTTTAAACTGCTTTGGCAAACTACCATTATGCACCTAAGAGGATTACAAATTCCACCGAAAAATTTTACTGTTGTCACTATGTTATTAATGGGAGTAATAGCTTTTGTCTATGTGTTTGTTACACTTTTAGTTATGTTGCTTGTTACGGCTTTATTTAAATTGCCCTCTTTGTCTTTTTTTGATTTAACTGACTGGCAGGCGATCCCACTACTTTTCATCAACAATTTTTTGGGAATATATCTGATCCTTCTTTTGCAAGGTACAATTGGAAAGTTTAATTCGGCATTGGGTCTGATTATTCCAGCTTCACTTTTGATAATGACATCTCTTTTAAAATGGCAATTAAATCCTTTAAATAACTTGATAATTATGAGATTTAATTTCCCTGGTTTTTTATTATTATTGCTGGCAACTTTGATTATGGTGATTGTTTATGGGATTATTGACCATTTCTTTAGTGTAGATTAAGGAGTAAAAAATGGGTTTTATTGAATTAAAGCACGTAGGAAAAATAGTGAAAAGACGGCCACTATTGCATGATGTTAGTGCAGATATTCCAGACGGCAGTATCACTGTTTTAGAAGGAATAAATGGTTCTGGTAAAACGTTAATCTTAAAGGCAATTTTAGGCTTAATAAATACCAGTGGGAAAGTCATAGTTAATGGTAAGAAGATGAAGGTCCAAGAGCCTTATCCAATTAAAGCGGGAATTTTAATTGAAAATCCCAGTTTAATAGAAGAATTCACTGCTTATAAAAACTTAGATTTGCTAGCAAAATTAGATCCGGATATTCAAGAAAAGCAGATTAATGATTTATTGGCATATTTTGATTTAACCAGGTTTCCTAAACAAAAAGTTAAGAAATTTTCACTGGGGATGAAGCAGAAATTAGGAATTGCACAGGCTTTTCTTGGAGCCTATCCGTTAATTGTTCTGGATGAACCCACCAATGCGCTGGATCATGAAAGTATTGGTAAATTAATCAGATTGATTGATGGATATAACCATAAAGGTTCAACCTTTGTTATTGCTTCGCATGATCATGAATTTGTAAACAAAGTCGCCACGCAAAAGCTATATGTACAAGAAGGAACAATTAATCATGAAAAATAAAAAATTATTATGGAGTTTCTTCATGGTAATAATAATTGTAGTTGGATGCGGGGGCTTTTATCGCTACCGCCAGGTAAACGCCCATCCTCAGCAGTATGGTGTGACTAAAGAACAGCTTTTTCACAAAAATGAATTGGTAAAAGCCTATCATGTTAACTTTATTGTTCATGAAGCTGCAGTTAAGAAAAGTAAGGATGTTGTACAAGCCAAAGTCAAATTTCATATACGTCAAACTGGCCGGCCATTCTATGGCGAGAGAAAAAACAATCCTAATTTTATAGAAAATATGTATCTAAATAATCCTTATGGTACAAGCAATCCCTCGGTAAAATTGTATGACAAAAGTCACCACAGTATTAATCCTTATAAAGCATTGGAGCATGGCAAGCAGCCTTTTACAATGGACTTTACTATTCCGCGCTATTCATATGACATGCGCAATCAAAAGTTACGTTTCAGTTTCTTGGTACCAGCTAAAAAGCACTATGTTAAATATTCGCTTCTGCTAGAATAGGGAGAATAAAATGAAATTTTTGTGGTCACGTTTGAATAAATTATGGTTGTTTTTAGCATTGGTTATAGGAATAAGTATTAGCGTTGTACAATGTGGCGTTTCTGCGTCTAAAAATATTCCTGCGACAAACTCACCTTATACTATGTGGATATCAATAGATCAATTTACTTTTGTACCTACTATATTTTTTATCTTGTTACCTTTAATAGCGAGTTTACCTGCCAGTACATTATTAAAAGAAGATTTTACCAACGGCTATTTTTATAAATTAAAGATGGGGAAGTCCATTAAACAAATCTTGTTAGGATACCTAGAAATCGCATTTATGACAGGTTTTATTGTGATTGCTGTTCCTTTACTGTTTAACTTCTTATCTTGGTTTATGATATTACCTAATGTTAAGCCCGATAACTTACTTAATATTAATATTGGTGCTAGGAATTTTACTATGCTGTTTGTCTCCCTTTATTATTCCCATCCATTTGTCCACGCTATTTTGTCAATTATATTTTCTTCTCTTTGGGGTGGATTATTTTCTGTATTCGCAATGGTTACTTCTTTGTGGATTAAAAATAAGTTTGCTGCCATGTGTACAGGTTTAGTTTTGCAAATAGTTTTATTATTAATGAACGCAACTATCCATTTGCCATATCTCATAAGTTATTCACCGGCTGATTTCTTACGTGAACTCCCTGGAATTATGACTAACATCTATGTGGTGGTGTTTATGACTGCAATATTATTACTTTATTGTATGATTATGTTTCATGTAGATGAAAAACGATTAGTAGAGTTATAAAAAGTGAAAGGAAAAAGGATTAAGACCTAAATTTGGACTTAATCCTTTTTAATATACTTTGATTCTGTTAAGTGGCCAATAACGATACTTAACAACACCTTCAATTTTACTTCTAGGAATTGCACCTATATAACGACTATCTTTTGAAACGCTCCTATGATCTCCCATTACAAAATACGAGCCTTTGGGAACTTTGTTAGTACTTTTCATTTCTTTTAATTGAGAAGGGGAATAAATACTTTTATATTCTTTTGTTCTTGCTAAAGAACGAATTGAAAAGTCAGCAGTGTAAGAATATTTTGTACCATAAAAGCCGTCTTCATTATCCGTCAGCTTAAATCCTGGCTTTAAATAGTCTTGATTTATTTTTTTGCCATTAACATAAATCTTATTATTTTTTCCAGTAACAGTTTCACCGGGTAATCCTATAATTCTTTTTATATAAAAGGAATTACGTTCATCCGGAGCCTTTAAAATGACAATTTCATTTCGTTTCAATTTGCTATTGCGATTAGCTATAACTCTTTCTTGGTTTTCAAAAGTTGGTTGCATCGAGATACCAGATACGGAACATTTGACTATTAAATATTTTGTCAGTAAAAAATTAATTAAAATAAAAATCGCAAATAAGACTATTGTATATTTTAAAAATTCATAAAACTGTTTTGTTTTCTCATTTTTTTCGTCATTCTGATTATTTGCCATAAGTAAATCCTTACAAATAAAATTACATATTAATATAACTAGCCTGTGATTAATAGATAAATTATAGGCAGATAAATAATTAAAAGTCAAAATAATCTAAAAACCAACATAAAACTAAACAAATAACCTATTAGATGATAAGGGCTTTTTTAAGTTTAGAGATCATAAGGCTAATTTCTGTTTTTATTATAAATAGCAAGTGGATAGTCATAAAAAATCTCAGTCAAAAAAGAACCAGGACAAAACAAAAAGGACTAACTTCGTTAAATATCGGAAGTTAATCCTTAATTGAAATCTATTAAACAGAGTAAAAAGTATTTAGAATGGTTTCGTTAAAGCCAACTCACTATTAACTTTTAATTCATCGGCTGGAAGAAACCAACTATTCTGTTGATTCTTTAAGGTGAGTGTAATTTGTTTAACCTCTTGCAGGCTGGCTGTATTTGAACTATTAATTTGCTTTGCATATGCTAAAGCTGCATCATATGTTTCATGTCTGTATTGCTGATAATTCTCACTTGCTTTAACTTTTTCATCTTGATTGATTGCTTTTTGCAAGTCTTGTTTATCAGTTTCAGTAGCTGCCTTGGCATCTGTTTTGGCTTCATCTACTGTATTAACAGGCTTTAACAATGGTCCAGAAACAAATTTGCTGTCAGCTGCTTTAACAAAAGTCATACTGTCTTTGTTAATTGTCTGGAGAGAAATGTCACTCACAGTTGTATTTGGAGCAAGGTGGTAATATAACTCAGCCTTGTTTTCCTTGTTATTCCAAATGTATAGTACCTCATCAACGGGTATGAAAGTGCCTTTAGCAAAAGAAGTAGTTGCACCGTTTATTGCCGTTAGGTTTGAACGAGCCTGTCCGTTGGCATCATAAGCATCGATATTCTTGCTGGCAGAAACATAAGTAAAATATGTATAGTTAAGAAGCTGCTGTCTTGGCTTTTTATTTACTATAGATGTGGCGAAAAAGCCTGTCTTTGTTCCGCTTATGCGATAACTAGCTCTGTATGATGGTCCAGACAATACTTGAGAGACGCGATCAACTTTGACCTTTTCTCCAGGTTTAATACTTGTACGCTCTTTACCGGTGCCAACCCGTATAGCACTAGTTGTATTAACTTTCACACTTACATCAGTTGTGTAAAGTGGTTTATTATCTATCTGCCCAACATTGGCCACATTAACATAGCCACCGGCTCCAATATTGTAGTAATATTTACCACCGATTTTTTTATAAGGGAGCCATGACTGATTATAGTTGTCATCATTGACTAGGAAATACTGTTTGCTATTCCGGTCAATTTTTTCTACAGAGCCAGAGTATTTCAAAGGGGTTCCTTTGCGCAAATGCGTATTCTTTTTACTGCCACGGAATTTGTATAGCCGTTTACCATTCTTATCGTAAACATAAGAATTGTAATTGAGCTCCAAGTTGCCATCTTGTACCTGTTTGTTGACAACACCAACATTAGCCGCCTTAACGTAGGCACCACCGGTTAAAGGATAGTAGCTTTTACCATTAATAGAAGTAGTTTTGGCACTACCGTTTACAGTGGTGCCCATACGCAATGTTCCTTTACCGTTATAATAAGTACGCTTGCCCTGAGCCGTATAAACATAAGAATTATGATTTAACGTAAGAGTATCAGTCTTAGCAGCTAATACTTCTGTATTGCTTGGCATTACTGCGGGTAGCATAGGACTAATAGCAAGAATGCTTGCTATGGAAGCATAAACGAACTTTTTATTTAATTTCATGTAATCACCTCAAAAAACTGATTAAATACTTTACATCCATTATAGAATAATAAGCTGCCTTTGAATAGGCTTTCAAACAGTTTAATATTAAGTTAATAAGGTGAGTGAAAGTTATTTACACCAAGCCGTTTAGTTAATTATCTGGCTCTTCTTTTATTCAATATGCAAACAGTATTTGTTATAATTAATTTAGAATTCAAGCAAATTGTTTTGAGGGCGGTTGGCTGTTGATCCGGAAAGGAGATGGTGCCTATGGCACGAAATCTTTTAGAAAGAGAAGCAGTCAATGAGCGTTTACCAGGCATTACAAATAATGTTGGCATTCGCCACGTTTATTATTGTGTTGTTGGATTATATCAACAATCACAAGAAATAAAAAAGACCGTCCCAATCATACTTTAGCAAGTTAGGGATAGTCTTCTATTACCTAGACAGCTAACCGCCTTTAGAGCGGCTGCTTGTTTTCAAAGAGGTCTTGTTAGCGCAAGGCCTCTTTTCTTTACAATTATATTATATCATGACTGAATTAATTTTGCACAATGAGCTGAGTAATGATTGCGACTAGCATAGCTAGAAAGAGAAGCAGTTAATGAGCGTTTACCAGGCATTACAAATAATGTTGGCATTCGCCACGTTTATTATTGTGTTGTTGGATTATATCAATAATCACAAGAAATAAAAAAGACCGTCCCAATCATACTTTAGCAAGTTGGGGATAGTCTTCTATCTCTCACACAGCTAACCGCCTTTAGAGCGGCTGCTTGTTTTCGAAGAGGTCTTGTTAGCGCAAGGCCTCTTTTCTTTACAATTACATTATATCATGACTGAGTTAATTTTGCACAACGGGCTGAATAATGATTGGGCTAACATAGCTAGCAAGAGAAGCAGTCAATGAGCGTTCACCAGGCATTACAAATAATGTTGGCATTCGTCACGTTTACTATTGTGTTGTTGGATTATATCAACAATCACAAGAAATAAAAAAGACCGTCCAAATAATACTTTAGCCAGTTAGGGATGGTCTTTATCTCTTACTCAGCTAACCGCCTTTAGAGCGGCTGCTTGTTTTCAAAGAGGTCTTGTTAACGCAAGACCCCTTTTCTTTACAATTACATTATATCATGACTGAATTAATTTTGCACAAGTGGACTGAGTCAGGGATTGCATGTTGCCATTTATAATCTTCTTTTTAACAGTTACGAAAGCAGAGCAAAAAATTTCTCGAAGTTTTAGCGATCTTAGACTTTTTGTAATTATTTTATTTCAATGGGTATTTGTTATATCAATAAAAAATGATATGCTAAAACTTAAGGCAGTGTATAGTGTATGAAATAAAAAGTTTACAGTATTTAACCTTCTAAAATAATCAAAACATCGCAACCCTTTAAATATTTGCAAAACATAATAAACTAGGAGAGCTTTTTATGGATACTACGAATTACGATTTGATTTACGATTTGATTTACGAAATTATTATTTTAATATTCTTTACTATTGCATTTATAACATCGCTATATATGATTTATCTCAAGTCAAAAGCTTGGCATAAGCTTAATTTGGAATCACGAAAAGAAGTCGCAGCGTCTACAGTAGAATTTGTAGCAAAGCCTGGAATTGAGAGAGAAGTGGTAATGATAAAGGCCAGCCGGTTTATTGCGGCTATTGTTCTGTTATTAAGTTGGGCTTTTTTTACATCAGAAGTTGTTATTCTATTTATAGGAAATTTGATTTTCATTGTTGCCGTGTTAGCAGAAATATATATGAACGCAGATTTAACTAAAAAAGAAAGAGAGCATTATACAAGTATTCCCTATATTTATAATGCAAAACGGGCAAAATTAGTAAGGAGATTATATATTATTTGTCGTATTTCTTATATGATTGTCGCTGTTGCGTGTACTTTTTTGATTTATTCAGTATTTGGCTGGTAGTAGGCTAGAATTATGTTGTTGACTTTTCAGGATTAGCAAGAGAAAGAGTTAAAAGTATCTATAGGTAACCATGCATACTTAATGAATTGAAGTACTCGATGGCTATGCGAAAACAAATGATGTCAAGTTTGTTCATAGTATCAAATCAAAGCCAAGCAACACGAAAGCTGAAGTCGAGGCTCAAGCCCAAGGAGAGTCTGCTGCTAATAATTAAAGCAGGTGAAAATTAACCAAAATTTGAATAATTACTTGTTTTCAAAGAAGGCTTGCTTTACAAAGCTTCTTTTTTAGCTACAAAATAAAATGAAAAATTTCTGTAAAGCTTTTTATAATATCTAGGATATATATTTACTTTTATGATATTCTATAATTGTATAATTTAAATAAAATTTATTAAAAATCTAATTAGATGCGGTCTTCTCTTTTTTAGGGTTATTTATAATATATGTAAGGTTTTGATTTATTAGTGACTAAAAATGTTCTTAAATTAACAGATTTTTGTTTTAGCTTTTTGATTGAATTACTGAATAACATTGTAATTGCAATATATGTTTTAAATAATCTTGTTCCAAAGGATATTCATGGTATTTTACAGTTAATTTTTGATAGCGATATCCTTGTTATATTCATCCCAATTTTTGTTAATGCCATTACTCTTCTTTATATATATCATTTAAATGAAAGTACGAAAGAAGAGAAATTTATACGAATAATAGTTGGATCTACAATATGGCGAATGAAATATCAAATTCTTTCATTGCTGTTAATCACTAATACTGTATCTGTGCTTTTTATATGTATAATAATGTCCTTTAATTATTTGTTTTTAAGTAAAGTCTGCCTAATGTTTATTGTGATTAGTATGCTCAGATTATGTATACTACTTGTTATTAGTTGTATTAAAGCTTGATTAATAGTAGGAGTTTAAAATAGTGTATAGGGAATTCATCAAAAATGTATTTTTAAAGCGTTTGGTTTTAGTGCTTCTGACTTTAGTTACTATGATATCTTTTAGCTTTATCTTTTATACCCTTATCCGTTCTAATTTGTATGTCTTACAAGGTAAGAATGATTTACAACAATTAATTAAAAAAGACGTATTTATGGGAAATAACCAGATGACTAGTAGTCAATTGCATTATGACTTCAATAAGAAAAATATTAAACAAACAAATCAAAGAGCACAAAAGTTATTTAATTATATAAATCACAACTATCATTATTCATCCAGATGGTCATTTAATACTGAAATTCCTAATGGTTCTGTATCCATAAATTTAGATACAATTAACAGTAATTTCTTTAAATTTTATCCTCTTAAAGTGCAAAAAGGCAGATTGTTTACAAATTCAGAATATGTTGCTGATACTAAAGAAATACCAGTGATTGTTGGTTCGGGTTTAAAAAATATAAAGCTCGGATCCACTTTTAAAATTTTAAATCCAGCAAATGGGAAAAATGAAACTTATAAAGTTATCGGCATTTTGAAAGAAAATCTGAGGCTACCATCAGTTTATAATATGGATGGAGGTCGTTTACTTAATAAGACTGTATTTAGACCTTTGACTGATAAAGATAAAAGACAGGTTAATGCAACTCAACTAGTTTCAGCTTTTCAGGATTTATTGATTTATAATGCATCTAAAAATGAAGCTTTAAAATTATCTAAAACTATTAAAAAAGATCTTTTTGCTACAGTAAAATTTATTTCAGTAAAAGAAAATATTAACGACTTCTATGCAGAATATAAACCAAGAGTTTTATTGTTATTATTAGTATCTATAATTATGCTGATTATTTTTCTGGGCCTATTTTTATGGAATATTTGGAAAAGTTTGTCAGAATCGAGACAAGAAATTGCCATTAGAATTTCACTTGGATTAAGAAAAGACCAATTATATATTATAACGTTTTTATACCAACTATTACTTACAATAGTTTCATTTATACCAGTTACCATCTATGTGATGAGAAATGCCTATTTATTAGCTTCAAACCGAGCTGGTATAGATGCTCAGATTATTTTGTCAACTCCTCTTCCTAGAATTGAATCAATTAGTCTGATTTTAAGCTTTTTAGCATTATTAATAATTGGTACTATCTCATCAATGTTAATCATTTATAAATTCAATAAAATACCTTTAAATCTGAGGATGATGAATAAGTTATGAGTAAAGCTGTATATGTTAATCACTTAAGTAAAAACTTCGAGGAACAACCTATTTTAAAGGACATAGATTTTTCGTTAGAAAAAGGTTCAATGACAGCTTTAATAGGCGCTTCTGGCGAAGGTAAGACAACTTTCCTAAATTTGATTGGCTCACTTGACAATTCTTATAGTGGTCAAATTATTGTTGAAGGACAAGATCTATCACTCTGTAATGATAGGGAATTGTCGCAGTTGCGTAACACAAAAATTGGCTTTGTGCTGCAGGAACCAATTTTAATTCAAAGACTTTCTGTTGAACAAAACATCTTGCTACCAACAGTTTATTTGCCAAAAAAAGCAAGGAATGAAAAAGAAATTAAAAGCAGAATGCATAAATTGACCAAATATTTGAACATAGAATCTCTTTTAAAAAGGAAACCAAGTACACTATCAGGTGGGCAAAAGCAACGGGCCGTTGCAGTAAGGGCTTTAATTAACGATCCAGACATTGTATTGGCGGATGAACCTACTGGATCATTAGATGAAGAGAATGCCAAGACAATCATTGATTTATTTAAAAAGATAAAAGATGAAGGAAAAGCAATTTTGACAGTCACGCATGACAAAAAAATTGCGGCATTACATGATAATATTTATAAACTAAGTAGCAGAAAAATTACCAAGTTAAACTAAAAAAGAATTATAGGTCTTGATAATACACTCAAATTTAGAATAAATTTGAGTGTATTATTTTGCCTAAATTATCTTGGTAATTAGAATCAAGATTTTTAATATAATATTTAAATTTTAAAGGTAGAAACGTTAGTATTTTTGAACTAAACAATTCCTAATTGCTTCTGCTAGTTAAATTTATTTTTAATGGCGGAAGCTTTTTAGTAATAACCACTTAGTCTAAAAAACTACCTCTTAGAAAATAAATATATACTTTAAAACAAAATTATGATTAAATTAAAAGAACAAACAGTAACGGGAAAGATTTAAACAAGATAAATCATATTGCTTCTATGGAGTTAAGGCCATTTTAGCAAAATATGTTAAATATAAATGAAAGGTAAAAACAATTATGAAAAAATATTTTGATAACAAAAGCATAATTCTATGTTTCTTGCTAACCCTGATCGTGGGTCTTGATACTCCTTTTAATACGTGGTCTTATTCGCAAATCTTTGCCATGGTTGAAGCTGGTGATAAGAGACGAGTAGTTTTAGAAGTCTGTTTGATTGTACTGATTGTTTTCTTATTAACCGTTGCCCGCTACTTTTACGAGAGGACGCTAAATCGGAACATCTACCTCTTCAATAAGAACGTGCGCAGTGATCTGCTATCTTCTGATTTTGTTAAACAACAAGGATCAGTTTCTGATAAGTTATCATTTGTTACCAATGATTTAGAGTTGGTAGAAAATAATTACGTCAAAGAAGTATTTAATTTAATCACTTCTATTGTTAACCTGCTGCTATGTTTGGCTATGGCAATAAATGCGAACTTTATCCTGACTCTTGTTTTTATGCTTTTTTCAGTTATTTCAGCAATTGCTCCAAAAATTATGGCTAAACGGGTTATGGAAAGCTCTAAAGCTTGGAGTGCTAGTGTTGGTAAGTACACGGGATTTATGTCGGATTACCTCAAGCACATTGACCTAATCTTGCATTATAATGCGATGCCTTTCTTTTTACTGAAAGGCAAGAAGGCAATTACTGAAACAGCTGAAGCGAAGCAGAAACGGGAAAATACGATTGCCATGAGCAATTTACTGGCTGGTATTCTGGCTTATACCTTATCATTTCTGCCCATTGGGATTGGTATTTTATTTGTTTTAGACAAGCGCTTGCCTCTTTCTTCCTTTATTATGGTTCAGTATTCCAGTTCTTGGATCGTAAATTCTATCTTGGCCATCAACCGGTCAATGACAACGATTAACTCGGCTAAACCCTTGTTAACAAAAGTGACTAATATCAAGGAATTACCGCAGTCTACTCTCAGTGACGAGATGACGACAATAGATTTCAAAGACTTGCAACTCAATGGTGTGACTTTTGGCTATCAGGATAAGACTATTATTCAAAATGCCAGCTTGACGGTTAATCGTGGTGATAAAATTCTGCTGACTGGTCGCAGCGGCCAGGGTAAGAGCACATTGCTCAGATTAATGGCAAATATTATCCAACCGAACAAGGGAACAGTGGAATTAGTTGAACCAAATGGTAAGGTTGTTTCTCCTCAGCCTGATTACTTTGGAGAAGTCAATCAGGATTCGAATATTTTTCATGATACCTTGCGCTTTAACCTGACTTTGGGGCGTGACTTTTCTGACCAAGAGATTGAGCATGCCATTCAAGAAGCGGGTTTAACGCCATTAATGCAAAAGATTGGCCTTGACGCCGTAATTCAAGAAGACGGAACTAACTTGTCAGGTGGAGAAAAGAAACGTATAGAAATTGCTCGTGCCTTTTTATATAATCGTAACTTTTTACTGATTGATGAGGGTACCGCATCCCTTGACCCACAAACTGCTCATGAAATTCATGAAATGATTTTATCTTCCGACTTGACAGTGGTAGAGATTGATCACCATATTCCAGAGGACTTGCAAAGTAAGTTCACCCATGCTTACAAATTAGAAGATAAGCAGCTAATCCCAATTAGTTAAAAGTACAGGAATAAAATTGTACCGGATTTTGATTGCTAATGTTGATAATTTAGTTATGGGAAAAAATAATTAAGTGGCTATTTAAAAATAGAGAGTTGTATCAAAGCTTTTTTTACAAAAATATGTGATATGATAAATAGTCCAAGTTAAGAAGAAAAAAGAAGAAAATCATTAAAATGAGTTCCGAGAGTTAGAAAACTTTCGGGACTCATTTCGTAGTTAAGGACAGTCTTTTATTTCTTCATCAACTAACCACACATCAAGTGGCTAATTATTTTTAAAGAGTTACAAAACTTCTTTTTTTATTAAATTTACTAAACATAGTAAGACACTAAAATGAGGTATTTCACAAGGTTTAGCACCTATTAAAATTAATTAAAACTTGTGTAAACCTAGCGCATGTTGTGCGGCTAAGTTTAAAATATTCCATTGCCGATCAAAACTTGGTGAGAAGAAAAAGTCTTGCTCAGCTAAATCTTCTAATGTTAATTTATGACCAATTGCTAAACTTAAGACATTGCCTTGAGCGGTGATATCATGCTTGGACATAACTGCACCTCCAAGAATCTGATGAGTGTCCTTATTATAAGTTAAGGAAATATATCCTAACGGATTATCATCTGCAGGAATAAAGTCTGGACGCAAATGATCGATGTAGATGCTAGTTGCAGCATTAATGCCGGCAAATTCAGCAGATTTTTGTGGGAGGCCGCTAACTACCGCATGTACATCACCAAATTCTAGTAATTGTCCGCCCACTAAACCTGGGAATGGACGGCTTGGTTTTTCTTCAAACAAATGTTGTACTAAGTAATTTGCTTCGTGACGAGCAGCGACTGCTGATGGAATTGGCATCCTTTTATTAGCCGGAATTGACAGTGGCCAAATAGCATCACCCAGGGCATAAACATCTTTTTGATTAGTCCTTAAGTACTCGTCGGTTTCAATATAACCCCGTTGGTTTAATTTAATAGTATCTTTAAGCCAGTCTGTATTAGCAACAATGCCTGCAGCAACTATGACTAAATCAGCTTTAATGTCACCATGATCAGTTTGGACTAGGTGATCATTGGTAAAGCCAGTAACTTTTGTATCAAGCTTTAAATCGACTCCCTTGTCTCGCATTTCTTGTTCAAAAACATCGGTAAAGTCTTTTGAAAAATAATTAGCCAAGATATGGTTGCTGGCATCAACCAAGGTCATGTTTTTACCAGCTAAAACACCAGCTTCAACGGCAGCGATTCCGTTACCAGCACCCACAACAACGATATTTTTAATTTCATCATTATGAAGAGCTTCATTGATCTTTTTAGCCCAACTGTAGCCCCGCATTAAATAAACGTAATCTAAATCTGCCCCTGGAATTGGCAACTGGAGTGGATCAACTCCTGGAGACAAGATTAATTTGTCATAGTTAACTTCTTCAGTCTGACCAGTTTGGGTATTTTTAATTGTAACTTGCTTATTTGCCGGATTTAAGGCAACTGCTTGCGAATTATTGACAATCTTACCACCTAATTTTTCCAAATCAGCAGGTGAAAAATTGCGTACATTGTCCTGACCGGTAGTTTTTTCTTCTAAAAAGAGCTTCATTCCGCATGACATAAATGAAACAAAATCACTTGCTTCATAAATAGTGACATCAAGATCTTGATATCTGTCTAATAACTCGATAGCTGCTTCATGACCCGGATGGGAAGCACCAATGATAACTACTTTTTGATTCATAGAAAAAATCCCCTTTTTATCAATATCTGAAAGTGCTTATAGCACTTTACTGTCTACTATGGTAACAAAAGAAATACGTTAGTTATACAAAGATGCACCAGTATAGCTAATTTGTATATATATTAAAATTTATAAAGTAATAAAAATTAATACCACCGTATAAATTGACTTTACAAATTTCACTAAATATAAAATTTGCTGATAATTTATGAGTAAAATACGGCCAAGTAAATCATTAAAAAGAACCTAAGAAGTATAAATGATACTCAAATAATAGTACAAATAGAATATCATTGAGAAAGCAAAGTGTTCATTTAAGTATGCGAGATCAAAATGAAATTGCAACTTTTGCTATTGCTTTAAAATCCGAAAGAAAAGGCAAAAACAATTCTTTGTCAAATTTTGCTGATAAAGAGTAAATAAACAGAATGAAATATATAATAAATCGCTAGGCTCTTTTCATTTTTTCTTCCAATCTGATCCTTATTAGAAAATTTTTGAAATTGGTGTGGACAAAAGATGTGTGCTCAATTTGTTTGTTTAGAGCAAACTCCTTTTTGATATCTACTATTACAAAATATATTGACCTGCTTTTTTATATATAATATAATCATCTTTATTATGTTATACAAGTTAATTTTAATATTGCTAAATTGCTTTTATATAGTTTAGCATTAAAAACTATTTGAGTATATTTTAACAACAAAAATTATTATAAAAGAGGGAAAACATGTCTGACTTAATAGTAACAAATAAACTAACAAAAAAGTTTAAAGATCAAGTTGTACTCAATCAAATAAGCCTACACGTCCCAGAAAATCAGGTTTATTGTCTGCTAGGACCTAATGGCGCAGGTAAGACTACCTTAATGAAGATTTTAACAGGAATCATACCCGCTACTAGCGGTACTATTACGTTTGCTGGTCACGATTGGTCTAGAGCGGATTTATCTGCTATTGGTTCCCTGATTGAAAATGCACCTCTTTATGGAAATTTAACGGCTGCTGAAAATCTCCAGGTAGTTTGTCGTTTAAGAGGGGTCGAAGAAAACGAAATACAACCAATTCTGGAAAAAGTAGGCATTAACGATACGGGTAAAAAACTGACCAAAAATTTTTCTCTGGGAATGAAAGAGCGCCTTGGAATTGGCTTGGCTCTTGTTGGTCAACCCAAGTTGTTAATTTTGGATGAACCGACAAATGGACTTGATCCACTGGGCATTCAGCAGTTGCGGAATTTGATTTCTAGTTTTAAAAAAGAAGGCATTACTATTATCATTTCTAGTCATATGCTTTCTGAAGTTGAGCGTTTAGCTGATAAAATTGGTATTATCGGTAAAGGCCAGCTTTTGCTTGAAAAAACTATAGATCATACAGAAAATCTGGAACAATTATTTAATGATACTTTAATGAATGCTGGTGTAACGAATGCTTAACTCATTGTCTATTGAAGTGATAAAAACTAAAAGAACACTTGTCAGGCAGTTATTGTGGCTTTATCCTCTTTTAATAATAATTGTAGTGACAGTGCTTTTTGCTACTACTGGTTATGCTATTCAAAGTGTCATTAATCAGTGGAGTACCATTTGGTTTCCCTTATTTCTTGCTTTGGTTGTTGGGCTAATTGACCGACACGAGAAGAATAGCACGATTTATAAGTTGATTTTGAGCTCACCTTACAATTTATTTGATTATGAATTAGGTAGAATTTTACACATTGCACTTTTAACATTAGTTTCTTCTTTATTCTTAGTTCTTTTTGTAAGTTTGCTTTATTTTATTTCTGAAATCAGTGTCTCGTTGATCTCTTGTTTTTTAGCAATTTTGGGTATTTGGTTAGTTAATCTTTGGCAAATTCCATTATATATTTGGCTTAGTCGCCTTACTAATATATATGTAACTATTGTATTGACCTTTGCCGGAATTTTTAGCGGCATAGAAGTAAATAGTTATTTCCTTGGCAAAATTTGGCCATTTACCTGGTCTGAACTTTTCCCAGTACCGCTAATAAAAATGAATATTAACGGATTACCTCTAAGTCATAATGTGGCAGGTTCAAATAATTATTTGCTTATAGCAGCAGCTATTCTGCTTTTCATTTTGCTCAGTTATCTCGCTGCCAGATCGTTTAAGAAGCAGGTAATTAAAAATGCTTAAAAATATTTTTCGGTCAGAAAACGTTAAACTTAAGCGGAGTTTTTTATTATATTTACATTTGTTAACTTTAATTGCTTATCCATTATTAATGGGATTTTATTATGGTACAAGAAAAAATATTGTAAACTCATCCGTTATGATAATAACTTTTTACGAATTGCTGGCGCTTATTTCTCCGCTAGTTATTAGCATTGTTATCGGTCTGGTTTTTGATCGCGAAGAAAAAGCTGGTCATTGTAAAAATTGGTTGGCAAATCCTGGCAAAAAAGGCTTAACTATTGGGTTGCAGCTATTTTATTATTGGTTATTATATTTCTTTGAAATTATCGGAATGAGTTTAATTTATTTCTTTATTTTAAGATTTGCTTTTCAGATAAATAATATATCCTTTATTAAAATTTTACTAACCAGTTTTATTTTTGCACTTTTTGGTCTTATTCAATACGAGCTTGCTCAATGGATAGTATTAAAGTTTAATGTTGGTGGTGCCATGATTCTGGGCTTTTTTGGTGTTGTAATCTCAGGTTTAAGTATTACCAGTCTTTTTGATTTTATCTGGCCTGTGATTCCTTGGGCATGGCAAATAAGATTAATCACTTTTTGGGAAGCTACGATTAGCAGTCAAGTACAGACCCTGACGGCTTGGGAAATGATTATTCCGTTAATTTTAACTATGGTTATAACTTTGTTAATTATAAAAGTGTTCGACAACTGGCAAAATTAGAAATGACAATTAAATAAATAATTGCTCATTGTCGTTGATGTAAATAAAAAGAATCAAGCAGTTTATTAGCTATGAAGTTAACCCCCGGAATTGGACAAAGATTCCAATTCGGGGGTTTTCTTATGTCTAAATATTTACTAAAAACAAAATTAGAAGCAGTAGATTTGTATCAAAGAGGATTTAGTACAAAAGAAATTCAAGAGAAATTATATATATTTATATATTTCTAAAAATATATTTTATATTAAAGGTTAATTATGCTACACTTTGGTTAAGTAGAAGTATATTGCTTAAAGGAGACAAATAATGAATAAACACCATTTTAGGATTAAACTTACAACGTACTTAGCTACTATTGCTATGACTGTGGTAGGTTTAAGTATTATTAAACCGCAAACAATATTTGCATCGGCTTCACCTCCTGCAAATTTAGCAAAAGAAACGAAAATTGCAACAAGAGACATTCGGACAGTTCCATGGGTCAGTACTGATATTGATGATAATAGTGAACTGTCACTTAGCTATGATTCGACCAGTAAAACATTAACTATTCCTGGTAACTCCACAGCTTTTAATAACCCGAAACCGCTGGCAAATGCTTTATATAATGTAGGGCTTGATCCTGAAAATGTTAACCATATTGTTATTCAGGGTCCCTTGGCACTTAGCGGGTCAGTCAGGTATCTATTTAAAGGCTTTACTTATCTAACTAATATAGACGGCTTGGACAAGCTTGATACTATTCAAATTACTGATATGACAAGCATGTTTTCATCATGTTATCGTTTAAGCGATGTTAATCTAAAAAACTTTAATACTGCCAATGTTACCACAATGTCAAGCATGTTTTATTCTTGCGTAAGTCTTAAAAATATTGATGTCAGTTCCTTTAATACCGAAAATGTTTCGGAATTAAGTGGCATGTTTGAAGAATGCAGAAGTTTAAATGCAATTGATTTAAGCAACTTTAAAACTAGTAAGGTGACTAATACCAGTACTATGTTCCAGAATTGCTGGTTTATAAAAAGCATTAAGTTTGGTAAAGATTTCAAAACTGATAATGTCACTGATATGAACGGGATGTTTAACAATTGCTTTGTCTTAACTGACCTAGATGTTAGCGGCTTTTCAACTGCTAACGTTAAGACTATGTCATATATGTTTGGGGCCTGCCAAAGCTTAACAAAAATTGATGTTAGCAACTTTAATACTGATAAAGTAACTGTAATGAATAACATGTTTATGGACTGCGAGAATATTACAGAGCTTGATCTCAGTAAATTTAATACCGCGAATGTTTTTAATATGAAAGAGATGTTTAAGTATGATTTTCGGTTGCAAAGGCTTGATATTAGCGGTTTTGATATGAGCAAAATTATATACATTTCCGATATGCTAAATGATTTGCAAAGTTTAAACTTGTTAAAACTAGGAAAAGATAATATTGTCAAGGGTACTGGATTTGATGCTGATGGCACTTGGCGCAATGTTGCTAATGGTACACTTAATGACCCTCAGGGCAAGAATAGGTGGAGCTCAAAAGAGTTAATGGCAAATTATGATCCAGCTAATGATGCAGATACTTATGTTCGCGAGGGTACACACTTTGATGAGCCTAAGCCACCAGTCAATCCGCCAACACCACCAACACCGCCGACACCAACACCACCAAGTCATTCATCTGGTACTATAGAGCCGATTGCAGGAGCTGAGGTCAGAGTACAGTATAAAGATAAAAATGGCCTTAAATTGGCACCTGATAAAATCTTGAATGGTAATGTTGGAGATGGGTACATTACCCAAGAACTGAAATTTGCTGGTTATTTATTAAAGGCAAGGCCTTATAATGCGACAGGTTTCTTCAGCTACCAGCCTCAGACTGTAACTTTTACTTACCTTAAAGGGACTGAAAGAATGGTAATGCATAATTCGTATCTCTATGATATTGATGGTAAGCAGTTACCTGGCGAATTTATGTCAGGCCAGATAATTACTACCTATGATACCGAAAACATAAACGGTAAGAAGTATTATTTTTTAGGTAATAATACGTTTGTGAAGGCCAATAATATTACAGGCCAAAAGCGTAAGTTAAAGCACAGGGCTCTGATCTATAATCAAAAAGTAAAGAAAATAAGACATGCCATTCTGAAACGTGGACGCAAAGTTACAACATATGGCGGTGCAGTAAAGCGAAAAGGCCGCTATTACTATATCATCGGATTGAACCGCTACGTGAAGAAAGCTAACTTTAACGGGACTGAAAGAACGGTAATGCATAATTCTTATCTTTATGATATTAATGGTAAGCGGAAACCAGGCGAATTTATGTCAGGCCAGATAATTATTACTTATGGTACCGAAAACATAAAAGGTAAGAAGTATTATCTTTTAGGTAATAATACGTTTGTGAAGGCTACTAATATTACAGGCCAAAAGCGTAAGTTAAAGCACAAGGCTCTGATCTATAATCAAAAAGTAAAGAAAATAAGACATGCCATTCTGAAGCGTGGACGCAAAGTTAGAACATTTGGTGGTGCAGTAAAACGGAAAGGTCGTTATTATTACATCACCGGATTGAAGCGATATGTAAAGAAAGCTAACTTTTAGAATTTTTGGTTAATTAGCCCAGTAGTACAGCATAAATATGTTTATAACTACTGAGTAAGAACGATCAAGAGAAAAAATTCATAATTTAAATGCACCTAATAGTAAAAATCAGCTATTAGGTGCATTTATTTTGTATTATGCTATTTAACAATTAGTCCAAAAATTGTAAAAAGGTCCCGAAAGTTAATTAACTTCCAGGACTTATTTTTTCTAGTTATAAATTTAATTCTGTTTTTAAGGCTTTAGTTAGTACAGCAGAAAAATTTAAATTTTTCTCTTTGCCCATTTTTACCAGATATTCTGGTACAGTTACTGTTTTGCGGATTGTCTTGGAATTATTGCGTCTATAATCATCCATATCAATGGCAACAATAGTTTTAATATCATTGTCAGCAACATGGATACTTTCTAACTTAGATGGTTTAGGATAATTAGTCGTGTCTTCCAACATTAATCCAATCATATCAGAAGCCATTTCCAAAGCATTAGTTAAATCTTCGCCCTGAGTAAAACCACCTGTAATATCTGGAACTTCGACAGTATAGCCAGTGTCTTCAGGGTGAAGTATAACAGGGTATACTAAAAGCTTAGACATATTAATTCCTCCTAACATGTAAAAATTAGCTGAAAAATTTATTTTAATCCAGCTTCTTTTAGAATTCTCTGTTCTAGTCCTTTTTTCATTTCTTTCGGATGAATGGGAACAGGAATAGTAACATTTGTAATGGGGTTATACATTTTTAGATGGAATCCGTTTTGAGACTTTTTACAAAGCCTTGCTTTTTAAAAAACTTGATAATTTCTCTTGGCGTCTTCGTCACAAAGTAAAACTTCCATGTTTCTTATTATACGTATAAATACATATAAATTCAACGAAGAAAGTTTAAAATTAAGTATCTCCATATATATTAAGATATTTGCCTAATTAAGCCCACCATTTTTTACCTTCATTAATTACTGAGAAAGGTTCAGAATGAATTATAGCCAGTATGTTTGCGCTATCATTTGTTTTGCATTTTTATGAAATAAGAGCGATGCAGTAACAACAGTGCCTGTCTTAAGAGAAAGGAGTAAAAATTATATGACTAAAAAGCTTTTTCGTTACTTAGCAGTTGCTATATTGGGCATTTCTGCAAGTCTGGTGCTAAACCAACAAACTAATACTGTAGAAGCTAAAAGTATTAATAAAACCGTGATGCACGATGCTCAAGCTTGTGATTTATATGGTGATAAAGTCAAAGGAAAATATGCAGCTTATACTCAAGTTAAGGTGGACGATGACCCAATTTCATTCAGATTTAAACCGTTTGCACCAGCATACAAAATTAGCGGTAAAAATAAATATATCAAGGCCAGCAACATAGATGGTGTTAAACGTAAAGTCAAACATAATTCCTTTGTTTACGCTACGAGCTCGCGGAGGTCTGATTCTCGCTTGCTTAAAAAGGGCAAAACAATAACAACTTATGGCAATTCCTTCAAATTTAAGAACGGTTTACGGTACTACCGCATTGGTGGACCAAAAAAGCAATATGTGAAAGCTGCTAATTTGGGTAAAATTATTGGTTCTAATACAGAAGAAACAACTGTAACTGTAAAAACCAAGGGAGCTGATATTACTGATTATGCTTATATTGATAGTGACGATGAAGACATTGTAAAGAGAGTCAAGAAAGGAACCAAATTCAAAGTTGATTATGCGCAATATTCTTCCATGGATATAGACGATCCTGATGGATATGAATATCATATAAAAGGTACAGACTTTTGGATATGGTATCGTGATGTCAAAGCAGATAAGAAAATACCAATACATGATTATAAATTTGAACATTATACTTATATAATGTTTTATAAAGATACTGATGTTTATAATGCTGACGGTACAAAGCAAGATCATCATGGGCAAAAAATTATCAAACAAGGAGGTTTTATAAAGGTTAACAAATTGCTTTATATTTGGATAAAATCCAAAAATAAGGCTGAATTGTTTTATCATTTAGCAGGCCATCAATTTTACGCTACAGATTTACCAGATGGAAGCAGTGGCTCGGATGTAATAAATGTCGGTCAAGGCTATGTTAAGAAAAAAGATATTAAATTTATTGATGGTCTTAAACTAAGTCCAAGTAATACACCAGAAGAAGCGCGTCAAGCTGCAAAACAGGATACAAATAAGAAAGCTGAATAATTTTTGAAATATGTCTAGAAGGGAGAAAATATATGAATAAGCAGTTTCTACATTATGTTGCAGCTACTATTTTAAGCGTTTGTGCAATTTTTGTTATGAACCAAAAAGTCAATACTGTAGAAGCTAAAAGTATTGTTAAGACCGTAATGCACGATGCCCATGCTTATGATTTATACGGTGATAAAGTAAAAGGAAAATATGCAGCTTACACTCAGGTTAAGTTAGATGATCAACCAATTCCATTTTCTTTTAAGCCGTTTGCACCCGCATATCAAATTAAAGGTAAAAAGCAATATATCAAGGCAAGTAATATTGACGGTGTTAAACGCAAGGTCAAACGTAACTCTTATGTTTACGCTACAAGCTCTAGGAGGGCTGACTCCCGTTTGCTTAAAAAGGGCAAGACAATAACAACTTATGGCAATTCCTTCAAATTTAAGAACGGGCAACGTTACTACCGCATTGGTGGACCAAAAAAGCAATATGTGAAAGCCAGCAACTTAAGTAAGATTATTAGTTCTAATACAGAAGAAACAATTGTAAAAGTAACTGCAAAAGAAGGAGCTGGACTTTATGATTTTATCAAAGACGATACTTATTCCAAGAAAGCCAAAAAGGGTACAAAATTTACGGTAGACTATGCTGAAAATAATGGAGGAGATGAAGATGATCCCCAAATATTTATTTATCATATTAAGGGTACAAAATATTGGTTACTGAGCAGTGAAGTTAAAGCCAAAAAGAAAATGCCTGTACATTACTATGATTCTGAACATTATTCTTACATTAAATTTTATAAAAATACAGATGTTTACAATGCAGACGGTACTAAGCAAGATCATCACGGACAAAAGATCAGAAAACAAGGTGGGTTTTTAAAGGTAAATAAATTGCTTTATATTTGGGTACCAGCTGAAAAGAAAGCTGAATTATTTTATCACTTGAAGGGTCATGAATTTTACGCCTCTGCCTCACGAGACGGAGGAACCTCTGTAATAGATGTTGGTGATGGCTATGTTAAGCAAAAAGATGTTAAATTTATTGCTGGCCTAAAATTACGTCCAAGTAACACTGCAGAAGAAGCCCAACAAAACGCTAAGCAAAAGGCAGACAAATAAATTATTTTAAGATATTTGGCTAATTAAGCCTATCATTTTTTACCTTCATTAATTATCAAGAAAGGCACAGAATAAAATTATATGATTCCTTGTTTTGATTACAGAAATTAGACAATCAAAAATAAAGATAGCAACTTTTTGAAGAAGAGAGGTTAAAACATATGAATAAAAAAATTACTCATTATTTAGCAGCTGGTTTTTTAGGCTTAACAACTATTTGGACATTTAATCATCAAGCCCATACTGTTCAAGCAAAGATTCCCAGCACCATAAGAACTGTTATGTATACGTCACAAGCATACGATGAAGATGGACGGAAGGTTAAAGCTAAGTATCCAGCTTTTCACCAGGTCAAAGTTGAAAAAAGACCATTAATCCTAACTTTCAAGCCCTATGCCCCATACTATAAAATTAGCGGGAAAAAGCAATATATTAAAGCTAATAACATCGATGGCGTTAAACGCAAGGTCAAACGTAACTCTTATGTTTATGCTACAAGTTCACGCAGGGCTGACTATCGTTTAATTAGAAAAGGAACCTCAATTACAACTTATGGTGGCACCGTCAAGTTTAAGAATGGTTTGCGCTACTACCGCATTGGTGGTCCTGCAAAGCAATATGTGAAAGCAGGCAACTTGGGCAAAATCACTGCTTCAAACACTGAAGAAACTATCGCAACAGTGACAAAAGACGGTGGGACTCCAATTTATGAGATCAATAATGGTCTCAAAACTACTAAAAAGGCTAAAAAAGGTACTAGCTTCGTAGTTGACCGTGCTCAAGAAGAAGGATATGCTGACGATATAACCAATATGGCTATTCCAAATGCAGTTATTTATCGCATTAAAGGGACGAATAATTGGCTAAATTGCCTAGACGTTAAAGTTAAAAAAGAGCTTCCGCATCATTTTTATAACTCCGAGCATTATTCTTATATTAGATTTTATCAAGATACAGACGTCTATAATGCTGATGGCACCAAGCAAGATAATAATGGACAAAGAATTAGGAAACAAGGCGGTAATATAAAAGTAGATAAATTGCTTTATATTTGGGTACCAGCCGAAAATAAAGCCGACCTGTTTTACCATATGAAAGGTCATTGGTTTTATGCCACTAATAAGCCAGATGGAAGTGGCGGTAGTGAAGTGGATTTTGGTGATAGCTATGTCAAAGCGAGTGATGTTAGATTTATTGACGGCGTAAAACTAAGCCCGATCAATACAGCTGAAGAAGCAAGTCAAGCTGCTAAGCAAAAAACGACCAAAGAAGTAATTGAAGCTGCTAAGAAAAGAGCAGGGAATTAGTTAAAGTCATAACATACTTATTTCCTATTTGTATTAAGATATTTGGCTAATTAAGTCCATCATTTTTTAACTTCATTAATCGTTAAGAAAAGCACAGAATGAAATTATATAATTTCTTGTTTTTATTGCAGAAATTAGAGAATCAAAAATAGAGATAGCATTTTTTGAAGAAGAGAGGTTAAAACACATGAATAAAAAAATTACTCATTACTTAGCAGCTGGCTTTTTAGGACTAACTGCCGTTTTAACATTTAATCAGCAAGTCCATACGGTTCAAGCAAAGGTTCCCAGCACTATAAGAACCGTTATGTATACATCACAAGCATACGATAAGGATGGACAAAAGGTAGACGTTAAATATCCTGCTTTTAAGCGGATTGAAGTTGAAAAAGAGCCATTAATCTTAACTTTCAAGCCCTATACCCCATACTATAAAATTAGTGGTAAAAAGCAATATATCAAAGCTAATAACATTGACGGTGTTAAACGTGAAGTTAAGCATAATTCCTATGTTTACGCTACCAGTTCACGAAGGGCTGACTATCGTTTAATTAGAAAAGGAACTTCCATTACAACTTATGGTGGTACCGTTAAGTTTAAGAATGGTTTGCGCTACTACCGCATTGGTGGTCCTGCAAAGCAATATGTGAGAGCCAGCAACTTGGGCAAAATCACAGCTTCAAACACGGAAGAAACTATCGCAACAGTGACAAGCGACGGTGGTGCACCAATTTATAAGATCGATAATGGGGTCAAAACTATTAAAAAGGCTAAAAAAGGTACTACGTTCGTAGTCGACCGAGCTGAAGAAGATAACTATGCGGAGGAGATTGGTCATTCGGCTATTCCTAATCCTACTATTTATCGTATTAAAGGGACGAATAATTGGCTCTATTGTCTGGACGTTAAAGTTCAGAAAGAACTTCCACATCATTTTTATGACCTTGAGCACTATTCTTATATTAGATTTTATCAAGATACAGATGTCTATAATGTCGATGGCACCATGCAAGATCATAAAGGACAAAGAATCAGAAAACAAGGCGGAAATTTAAAGGTAGATAAATTACTTTATATTTGGGTGCCAGCTGAAAATAAAGCTGAACTGTTTTACCATTTAAAAGGTCATGAGTTTTATGCCTCTGACCTACCAGGTGGTGGAGGACCGGATTCAATTGATGTTGGTGACGGCTATGTAAAAGCAAGTGATGTTAGATTTATTGCTGGTGTTAAATTAAGCCCAATTAATACAGCAGAAGAAGCAAGTCAAGCTGCTAAGCAAAAAACGACCAAATAAATTATTTTAAGAGAACTAAATAATTTAAATGCACCTAATAGTAAAAATCAGCTATTGGATGCATTTATTCTAACAAAGATTACTTTTTAGACAGTGCTTAAAAATTTTTGCTATAGGAAGAATTGCAAATGTGATCTTAGATTATTTATGATAATGATCGGATTTTTTGAAATTAACATTAAAAATTTGATTAAATATAAAATTAATGTATAATAAATAAAAATAATAAAAAAGAAGAGATAAAAATGATTAAAGAAGACTTAAATTTAAATATGTGTTTGAATGTTGCAGATATTGAGATGGAAGATACATCATCTTTTGCTAGACCTAATAGAAACACACGTGTTATCTCTTCTGGTTGTTGCATGCGTTAAATTTATTGTTTAGTGTAATAGCTTAAGATCAATATGTTGTTAACATATTGATCTTTTTTTATTTTATGAGAAAAAATATTATACAATTAGAACCCATTTTAGGGCATGAAAAAATACAAAGATTTTTTTGATAAAGCGTATCAAAATCCCCATTTATTAGATTTGTTAAGAAGCAAGCAGTTTATGGAAATCTGTATTTTATCTAAATTAGCAAATAATCAATTAAATGAATGGATTAATTCAAAAACTAAAATAGGCTTTTTATTACAGAAATATTCAAAGAGATAGCAAGTACTATAAAGTAGAGAAGAAATTCAATAGACACTTATATATAATTCAATGGAGAAATATGTTTAAACAGTTCGTTAATATTAGTCGAGTAAGATTTATTATTATTATTATTGTTCTTACGATATCACAAATTTTGAATACTGTAGCTACTTACGTTACAGATATACAGATGAATTTCATTATTAAAGGCCGTATTAATGCCTTTATTATAATTACAATAATTCAATTATTACTATTCACAATTAATGATTTTATGTATAATTTATCTAGTTATCAATGGAATAAGCAAACACAATACTATTTCCATGATGTGCGCAACAAAGAATCTCACGTTTTTTTACAAAAGCAAGATAAATCAGTCAGCTCAATGCAAAATGCTTTAGGTAACGATCTCAATATATTAAATGACGATTATTTTGTTAGAAATTTTGACTTAATAGCTAACATTATATACCAGTTTTTAGCTATTAATACACTGTTGAAATTTGATTGGATTCTTGTGTTTTTCACAATAATAATGGCTTTGATTTCTTTATTGATACCGAAAATTTGTCAGAAATATACAGTTACTCAAACTAAAAAAGTTTCTGATAGCAATAATGCATTTTTAAATTTAATAAAGGAATGGACATCAGGTTTAGAAGTGGCAAGACAGTATAAAATTGGTCGAGCTTTTAAATTGGCTTTGGGTAAGGGAAGTCAAAAACTTGAAAATAGTCAAATTGCTCGGAAAAAAGTTTTAACCTGGGCCGAGTTTATCCAAAGCATTGCTGATGCTATAGGGCGTGTTGGTATTACAGTAATAGCTGGTCTCTTATATTTCGGTAATCGCGTTGGCTTCGGTGTAATAGTCACAGCTAGTGTATTCGCAGATGGTATTTTTTCAACCTTATTAGATATTGTTGAAGATATTAATTATATTAAGTCTACAAAAAGCATTAGAGATCAAACTTTGAAAAAACAAGTATCATTACCATCTTCGCAATCTTCAAATGCTAAAACGCAAAGCATAGAAAAAATCAAATTGCATAATCTATCCTATTCGTATAATGGAGAAAGTATACTACATTATCCTGATTTAACAATTACAAGAAGTGAAAAAATACTTCTTTATGGCAAGAGTGGTTCAGGAAAGACAACGCTCATAGAACTAATAATGGGGCTTAAAAAACCATTAACTGGTACTGTATCTTTCTTTAATACTAAAGGTGAAAAAGTTAAACCCGATTTTGCTGAATTTGCATATCTTCCTCAAGATCTAGTCTTATTTCCAGGTAGTGTTATAGAAAATATCACTATGTTTAAAACGATGCCATTAAAAGTAGTACAAGATGCTGCGAATTTAGTGGCACTGCCAAATGAATTTCTGTTTAAAAATATTAATGCTTCAAAATCTATCCTTTCAGGAGGACAGCAACAAAAAGTAGTATTGGCAAGAGCCTTAGTTCATAAGAAATCTATTATGTTACTAGACGAACCAATTAGTGCTATAGATAAAATATCAAGTAATAAAATTTTATCTGAGTTGCTGACAAGTAATAAAACCTTGATTATGATAAGCCATAATTTGACCGAAAAGGAAAAAAGTCAATTTAATAAAAAAATCTATCTGGGAAAAGGGATTATCAATGAAAGTTAAAGATATGCGCAAACTACATCCAATATATTTTTGGATGTCTCTACTTTTAGCTATCGCAAGTGCAGGTTTGTTTACTAATGCTAATCAAGTCCAATCTTTGCTATTTGATGCTATTAAAGAAAAAAATTTGATTAACTTTGGCATTTTCGCTGGTATCCAATTTTTATGGATTCTGGCTGGATATGGTTTTTTACAGTTTAGCAAATATTTTTGGAAGTATGCTGTTCTGAAATATTTTCACCAAATACGTCAGAAACTTGCCGACCATTATTTTTTAAAAGCTGGCAATAATGAGACAAGTAATATCCAGAATCGAATGACTACGGATTTAAATTTATTAGAAAAAAATCTTTTTTATCAGATTAGATTATTAGCTTATAATTTTGCTCTGCTTTTTTTCAGCATTGGTCTGCTTTTATCATATCATTGGTTGTTATTGTTGACTTCCTTATTAATTGTTGCCATACAGATTTTGGCTCCTTATTTTTTTGAAAAACCATTGAGTAAAGCGATGAGTAATTTATCGAAAGAAAACGAACATTATTTAAAAACTTTGGGACATTGGTTAATTGGATTAAACGAAATTCGCCAGTATTTTTCTGGTCAAAAATTTTTCAAAGTTTTATCTGATACTAGTCAAAATATGGAGCAAGCATATATAAGTAATGATAAGGTTAACCAAATTTTTGATTATGTTAGTAGTTTGCTTTATCTAGTAGGGGATGCAATTATGCTAATTCTAACAAGCGTTTTGGTAACAAAAAATGTAATTCGCTTTGGTGTAATTTTTAGTATAAGTAATTTTGATTCCTATCTTTTTGGATCAATTAAGAATATAGCTACCTGCTGGGGTTTAATTAAATCCGTTCGTCCACTCAGAGAAAAGATGGAAGATTCATGTAAAAAGGTTGTTACTAAAAATCAAACTGGTAAAGTAGCAGCGGGAGTGCGAGTGACAAATTTGAAAGTTACTTTTTCGAACGGGCAAGTAATTAGTTATCCGAATTTTACAGTTAAACCTGGAACAAAAGTTTTGTTGACTGGAGACAATGGTACTGGAAAATCAACCTTATTGAGAGTTATTAAAGGGCTAACACATCCAACAAGCGGAAAAATAAGTTATATTAATCACGAAGATAAAATAATAAAGCCAGATTTGAGTAGTATTGATTATTTACCACAAGAACCGGTTATTTTTCCAGCAACTATAGGTGAAAACATTACAATGTTTTCACCTCAATCTGACCACAATATTAAGCATATATGTAATCATGTAAAACTAAATCAGGATATTGATGATTTACCTATGGGACTTGAAACAGTAATTAGCTCAGAAAAAATTTCAGGTGGTCAGCGTCAAAAGATTGTTTTAGCAAGAAGCTTATTTAACCATTCTACTTTTCTATTGATTGATGAGGGTACTAGCGCCATTGATTCTAATGCTATGTACAGCATTATGCAATATTTAACAAAACAAAATATAACTATCGTTTTTATTGCACATAAAGTTGAACAAAGGTTAAAAAATATGTTTGACGATGAAATACACCTTGAAAACAGAAAGAAAAATTAACCTATTTTGGATTTAATTACTTATAAGTAAGACTAGACAGTATTGAATTTTCTCATGACTGATTTTAAGTTCCTTTTTACTTGTATATTATCTTAAAATATTATGATATATTTTGAAAATTTTCAATCTTTTTTACAAATCAATGGTAAATAGTGAATTCTACATTAAAAGGTTGATTTTATAATCCAAGGTATTTAAATTCTAATTTGTATTTTTACTCTTAATTTGTTTTTCTTTCAATCCAGCTAGTGCTATTTTTATATTTATTCAATAACATTCTGAAATTGTATCTTCATTTTGAATTTAAAGAATCTTCTATCTCCTTGATTAATTTATCAGTTTTAATGTAGTAGTTCTTTTCATTTGAACAAGAACAATTTAAACAGGAACACTTTGATGAAGAATATATAGAAAAGACATAGTCATTTTCGCAGAATACTTTGATTTCAGTATCAGACTCTTTAAACGATACACTATTTTTAACAATTTTATTAACTTCGCCTGACTTTTCATCAATATTTTTTAAATAAGCATTTTTAAATAAGTTTAGGATTATACTTTGATAGCCTTGTTTTAAACCTGATTTAGTAGATTTGTCTATTAACAATTTTTGTTTCTGACTCCATAACTTGCTCAAAACTCCAATAATAGCGTCATTTTCATAAATGGTGTCTTGAAAAACACCATCTAAAACAAGCCTTAACGAATCCATACAAGCAAAAAAATAATTCATGTCTTTAGTTAGACCTAAAAGATTATACAATGCCGGTTTATTACGGGATATATTAATTTCACCTTGTGCATTTACAGGGTATCTAAATTCGTCACTTTTCTGAGTTAATTTATTTATAGCTTTAGGTATGTTGAAAAAAGTTTTATTTAATATTAAGTTCTGTGAATCTTTACTTTTTTCGCTATAGAATTTATTCTCAGTAAGTAGAGCCTCAAATTCCTCGCTAAGCTGACATAAATTATGATTAGGACTTTTTCCGATCTTTAGTGGTTTACCGGTTGCAATTGACAAATTAAAAATTGCGTCTTTTAAGCTTAGCTCTATATAATGCCGTGCTAAAAAGAATAGTGGCAAGTATAATACTGATTCATCATATTTAGGGTCGGAACTTACGGCAAAATTAACTAAAATTTTAAAAGCAAAAAAATAGCCGTTTTCATATGAATATTGATCAGTGCCTTCATCTCTAACTATATGAACTCGATAATTTGGCGCAACTTTGAAAATTTCTGGATCTTCCTTAATTACTCTTGATTGAAAATCTCTCACATTTTCATTTTCTCTTTGTACTAATCTTTGCTCATAATACAAATCGGAATAAAGTTTCTCTTCTGTCATGTTATTGTTCTGAAACTGAGAAAGTTCGTTTCTTTTATTTATTGTATAGCTTGGTTCTTCAAGACCAAATGGATAGGTAATAAAGAAATCATTCCCTTTCTTATAAGAATCGATTTCTTTCTCCCAAGAAGATATAAAATCTTTTTTTGAAAAAATTTCCATGTTTTTTTCTCCTTATGTAAAACCAATAGTGTATGAAATCCATAATTTTTTTCGATATATTTTTACCTACTTTAAATGTTATCACTTATTTAGATATTCTTGGTTAAAATATTAGTACAATAGTTTTTTGAAATATCGAAGTCAGAGCGGACAAGTGTATGCTGTTTATATAAGTCAAATTATAAGAAATTATGCTTTACAAAGAAACAGATGTTTATAATGCCAGCCTAAAATAAAGCAGAACTGTTTTACCATATGAAGGGTCATAGATTTTATGCCACTGATAAGCCAGATGGAACAGGCGGTGGCCAAGTAGATTTTGGTGATAGCTATGTCAAAGCGAGTGATGTTAGATTTATTGCGGGCGTAAGACTAAGTCCGATCAATACTGCAGAAGAAGCAAGTCAAGCTGCTAAGCCAAAGACGGCCAAATAAATAATTTTAAGAGAACTAAATAAATAATTTAAATGCACCTAATAGTAAAAATCAGCTATTAGGTGCATTTTTGTATTTATTATAAAAAGGTCCCGAAATTGAGAAAATTTTGGGACCTTTGTCAAATTAAGATTACACTTTTCAGAAATAACTATTTCTAAATGTTCATTAGGGGAATAGTACGCATAACAGACCGGCTTCCATAGAAACAAGACCTAAACCACTTCTCGGGTTATCTATAAGTTCCACTAAAGCCATTAAAAGCAAAACTAAACCTACGCAAATCGAAAATATCTGCCTATTTCTATAGACCTTTTCAGAATATTTTTAGGTTTATCGGCTGGATCCTTTCCAAAAAGAACATTTGCAAAATCCAAGAGAGCAAGAATTAAAAATATGATTATGACATAAAATTTGTGTTTTAAAACAAAAATTGCAAAGAGGCCTAGCAGAACCTGAATAAAGCCACATATTAAAACTCTAGCTTTATAAGACAATTTTTTTAAAATCATAACAGTATAACGCTTTCCCTATTATCAAATAATCTTGTATATAACTTGATATCAAAGATGATATTTATATTATATTTGGATATATTAAACCCTGATAATTAAAAAGCAACAAAATTTTTAATTGCTTCCTAATTAATGATGACTGCGTTTAACGCCATTTTTGTATATTCTTTTTTCGTTTATTTTCATTTTATTAACAATGTCTTCACCCAAATCACTGCTAAGCATTTCTGCAATGCCTAATAGGAATATCCCTACATCGGCTAATTCTTCATTAATATTTTCCTTATTATTCTTGCGCCAGGCTTCAAATAACTCATTAGCTTCTCCATGTAATCGCAATAATTCAAACTCAATATCTGTGGTATTGAAACCGTGTTTTTTCTTATTTTCCATGACTGCTTTTTGCAGTTTCTTAGTATCTATGATCAATTTGGACTCCTAAATAATGATTTTAGTCTATTTTATATTTAATTTGTAAATAGGTGCAATGAATATCAAATTAAGTTGATTAATTTTACTGTGTGAGTTTTGAAGCTAGACTATATAGCTTAATCCTTAGATATTGAAATTTTGCCAGTTTTACTGGTAACTTTAAGCAATGGGTTTGCTTGGGAAGAAGTAGAAAAATGATGAGAATAGTATTTTTTACCAACTTTTATTTTTTGTGTAGAATCAGTTGTAAGGTCACAATTGATTTTTGGCAAATCAAACATATCGAACATACTAAAATTACCGGTATTTAGATCGATTGTGCTTTGGCCAATAGCTTTACTGCTGCCAAAATTAAAATTGCCATGATTGATAAAAGTATTAGTTTTTAGCTTACTACTATAAATATAAATGTTTCCTTTATTTACATTGAAATTACTGCTTTTTAATTTAGAATCAAAGACATCTATGCATTCATTATCCTCGTCATGATTTTGTTTGGCGTCATAGTTTTTAACTGTAAAGGTCACATTATTTGCTTTAACATCTGAAATAAAAAGGAATCCTGCAGTTGAACTTAAATTAATACTGGGAATATTCAATTTATCTATTATGACACCATATTCATAATTGAAACCAGTTATTTCTTTTACGCTATTTTTGTGGGGAACGGTAATATTTATTTGATAGTCACCATCGTTGAATTTATATTCGGGTTCATCATAAACAGTAAGCTGATTGTTGTCCACTTTTGTATTAATTTTATTAACATCGACTCCTTTTTCTCCTATAACAGTGATTTTAAATTTTTTACCTAAGTCAATGACCACATCTGGTCTGTAACAAGCAAGTTTGATTTGGCTAAATTTGGGAACAGTATAAGTTTTCTTGACTTTGCCTTTCTTTGTTTTTGTGACAACTGCTTTGTAGCTATTTGTTTTTGTAGTTTGACTGGCTTTTGCATCAACGATTCCAGTTTTCGAAAAATTGTTGTTTGCTTTGCCAACTACAAAAAGAAGAGCTGCTAAAGTAGCGATACTGCCACATATTTGATAAAACTTTTTCATTTCTAATTTACCTTCATTTTAATTAATCTATTTTAATATTTCCTCTGCTGTTAACTTTAAGAAGTGGTTGATTAGGAACAGTCTTAGAAAATTGATGAGTGTAAAGTCTGCTTTGAAATTTGATTTTACCTTTTGGTTTAGTTGTCAAATCATAACTGATTTTCGGAGCACCCGTCATAACAAAGTCACCTATAGCCAAATTAATTGAACTATTTCCTAAAAGGCTGGAATTTTGAATTTTGACACTACTATATTTGAAGTCAGGTGCTAAAGCTAAATTGGCCTTTGTTTTGAATTTACTATTTTTAATTATTAAATCTCCAACGCTTAATTTAACTGTACTATTTTTAATTGTTGAATTTAAGACTTTCAAGTCACCATTTGTTTGCTTGACACTAACATTTTCAGAGTTGACGTGATTAAGGATAACATCGCCATAGCCTGTTTTGACAGCAACACTTGGAATATTCAAACCGTTGAAGTAGATATCACTGATATCACAATTCCCAGTAACCTTATTTATAGAGTTCTTATTAGGAACCGTTATGGTAACTGTATATCCGCCATAATTATGATGACCGGTAGGTTTGTCATAGATAGTTAGTTTTCTGTTTTTAACGCTGATCCTGGTAAATGCAATATGAGCTCTGTGAGTTCCACTGGCTTTGACACTAAATGTATTGCCTACTATGAATTTGATATCAGGCCGCTTGGTATTAAGTTTGACTTGGTCAAATTCTGTAACATTGAAAGTTTTGTTGACTTTATTTTGAGATCTTGACTTTTTGGCAAAAACGACTTTGTCATCCTGATACTGAGGATTTTGTAGGAAATTACTTGCCTTAGCGCCAATGAGCACCAATAATCCGGCAATTCCTAAAAAGCTGCCTAATTTATATAATCTTTTCATAGTTAATTTCTTCATTTCTAATTAAAACATACTGAATCTATCTATAAAATTCTATATTTGCATTCTTGCTAGTTACTTTAACGGTTGGCTTGTTTGGTACGATAATAGATAGACGTTTATGATAATCTTTATTGTCAGTTTCAATTTTATGCTTAGGATCAACGCGCAGGTCATAACTTATTTTAGGAGCATCTGTCATCAAAAATAATCCTTTATTAAGAGTGAAGGAACTATCACCCATGAAAGTGCTACCAACAACTGTCATGCCACCCTTGCTAATGTGCACTTTAGCTTTGATTTTACTGTCATCAATAGTCATATTACCTTTACCGATGTTAATAGAACAATTCTTTAAATTCGAATCCATTATGTCTGAAACTTCATGTTTTATTTTTAACTTAACATTTTGAGAAGAGACATGATCAAAGGCAAAATAAGCAATGTTTGATTTGAGATTTATTACTGGTATATTTAGCTTCTCTAAATATATGGAGCCTCCTCGTAAATATCCCGATACCTTTTTCAAAGCATTCTTACTTGGCACAGTAACAGTTACTTCATAATAGCCATCATTAAAGTGTTTTTCCGGTTCATCATAAATAGTCAGTTGCTTATTTTTAACTTTGGTTTTGATTTTTTGTGCATTTCCACCACGTTTAGCTTTAATTTTGACCTGGTATTTGTTACCTAAAGTAACAATAGTATTGGGTCTGTAAGAAGAAAATTTAATTTTATTAAATTTTTTAACTGTGTAAACTCTTTTGGTAGTTTGATTGGTTTGAGCTTCTGTAACTTGATTCCTTGGCAAAGCACTATTTATTTTCAAACCTGCGAAAATAAGAAGACCAACAATTCCACAAAAACTTCCAATTTTAAAAATCTTTTTCATTTTTATTTCCTTAATATACTTATATTAAATTTAAACAAGTAAAGCTTATTTAAAAAATTCTATATTTGCATTTTTGCTGGTTACTTTAACGGTTGGCTTGTTTGGTACGGATATAAGAAGCCGATTACGATGATCTTTAGTATCCGTTACAATTTTATGTTTAGGATCAACGCGCAAATCATAACTGATTTTTGGCGCACCGGTCATCGAAAATACTCCTTTGTTAAGAGTAAACGAGCTATCACCCAAGAAAGTACAATCATTAATAAGCATGCCGCCTTTGGCAATGAATACTTTAGTTTTGATCTTGCTATCGTTAAAAGCTATATTGCCTTTGCCAATGTTAATGGAAGAATTTTGTAAATTTGAATCCATTATGTCTAAAACTTGATGTTTAATCTTTAACTTAACGTTTTGAGAAGAAATATGATCCAGAGCTAAATAAGCAATGTTTGACTTAAGATTTATTACTGGGACATTTAACTTCTCTAAATACACGGAACCTCCTCGTAAATATCCTGATACCTTTTTCAAAGCGTTTTTACTTGGTACAGTAACAGTGACTTCATAATAGCCATCCTTAAAGTGCTTTTCTGACTTATCATAAATAGTCAGTTGCTTATTTTTCACTTTGGTTTTAATTTTTTGTGCATTTCCACCACGTTTAGCTTTAATTTTGACCTGGTATTTGTTACCTAAAGTAACAATAGTATTGGGTCTGTAAGAAGAAAATTTAATTTTATTAAATTTTTTAACTGTGTAAACTCTTTTGGTAGTTTGATTAGTTTTGGCTTCTGCTACTTGAGGCTTTTGTAAAGCACTATCTATTTTCAAACCTGCGAATGTAAGAAAACCAACAATTCCACAAAAAATGCCAATTTTAAAAATCTTTTTCATTATAATTACCCCCTCATTTTAATTTAAACGAGCTGACTTTCAATAGTTAGTTAAATCAATTACGATAGTATGAAAACATATTCTATTTTTTAATAATAAAAATTTTGCTTATTTATTATTAACAGTATTATACTATCTTCAGCTATATTATACAATATATGATATTAGATTTTTTAGGTGATAGACAATAGTAAATAAAAAAGGGATGTTTCATTTTGATGACGATTAGCTACTGTGCCATTAATTTTTTAAGATAAAAAATAAACCTTTGAAATTTCAAAGGTTTATTTTTAGATGGCTTTTGTTAGTAACATTAGAAGTGGGCATTAATGTTTTTATTTAAAAAAACTCTGCGATTTCCTGTTTTAAATGCCTTGCTAAATTATCAGCACCAATTTTTTCTAATAAACTAATCTGTTCTAGTGCTTCTAATTTGTGCTTTTGACAAATTGCAATTCGAGCATTAACAACAAGTAATTTATCATACTGTCTTAGGCTCTTTAATAAAGGCTTTAAACTATTTAAAGTAGTGACAGCTAACTTAAATTTGTGATGCGTCATTTGTATTATTGCCTGATTAATTAGCGTATTGGTTTTCAGAGTTTTCATAAACGGATAATGATTGTCTATATTAGCAATAATCTTGGCAATAATTTCGTTTGCTGTTTGATAGTCAAAGGCAAATAAAATTGAACTAAGGATCGTAATATCTGTAACAGTAAAAATCTCGATATTACGAAAAGAGTTGAACCAAATAGGTTGAACTAGTTCTTGTGCATGAGTAAATCCTTTTGGTTTATCGACTAATAGTAGAGCTTTAAGAATAATAGTAATTCGTTTAATATCATTGTCGTTTTTGACTAAGAGACAATCTTGTAACAAACTATTTATTTTATCCTTATCAATACTACCATCAAGGTTTAAAAACCGATGCAGAAGTTGACTTTTAGTACTAATATGATAGCCATTACTAATATATTCAAACTCGTTGGGAGTTAAACCCAGTCGCTTTATTAATTTAAGTTCATTTTCGTAAGTAGTTGATAATTCAGTATTTTCAATTTTAGAAATTGTGCTACGGTCAAATAAATCTTGTGCTAAATCTTGCTGGGTCATTTTACGTGTAGTTCTAAGACTATGAATTGTTTTGCCAAAATTGCTCATGGTATTACTCTTTTTATGTTTATTTATTCTTAGAATGATGTGCTGATTTTGCACATTATTAATAATGGTTTAATGTTATTCTTAGTTTAGAAATAAATCAATAATTATATCTGATTTATTTCGTCAATTAAGAAGTCGTCATCTTACCTATAAAGACGTAACAGCATGACTTTTGTACATTTATTTGGAAAGGAGGATAAATACATGACCGAAACAATAGCAGGGGTATCTTTAATCATTACATGCTGGTGTTTGGGTAAAATCTATAAAGATAATCCAGCAATCAAATTTCTTAGGACTAATCGGGGAATGATATTGATATTAACCTCCGTTTCCTTAGTAGCCTTTGAATTAGTAATACATAATTTTCAGTTTGGCCAAATTTTACCGGCTTTCCATTCTGGAATTGTTTTGTTTATTCTGTTAGGTTTATTTTATATTTTTAGGGATTATCGTTCAGCAAAATAAACGATAGAGTTATTATGAGGTAAAAAAATGTTGTGGATTATGGTTTTACTTCTTGTATTATTTGCTGGAATGGAATATACAGGAAGAGAGCAACTGCAAGCTCTTAACAAAATTTTTGCGGGTGTAGGGGTTGCAATTATTGTTATACCCCCAGTTGTATCTTACTTGCTATTTAAGAATTTCACTGCTTTAAACAGTGTCAGCATTCCTCTTGGAGTAGTTCAGGTATGTGTACTAGCTGCAGTATATTTTATATTCAGAAAAGTTGCTTTGAACGATTAGTTATTAAAAGCAAGCACAGTGATATATGATAAAATTTTGATTATAAAAATAGCTTGGGGATTTTTTAAAAAATCCTTTTGCTAATATTTTGACTCCAAGCTATAGATAGCTTGGAGCTTTTTAAGTTAAAAACAATTGGCGCGAAAAGTTATTGTCATAGTTTGAATTAGAATTTGCAATAAAATTAAAAGAACTAACATGCGAATAAATCGTGTGTTAGTTCTTTGTGTTTAATCTTAATTTTAGGGATGATATCAGTTGAGGATTATTTTAATCTTTTTATCTTCAATTTTAATTAGGTAATCACATTCTTGCCAAACACTCGGATCATGAGTTGCTATCACAATTGTGGCAGCGGGATCAAAATTATTTAACAAGGTTTTTAGCACTACTTGGCTATTTTCTGAATCTAGTGAACCGGTTGGTTCATCCGCGAATATCACTTTGGGGGTTTTTAAAAGTATGCGAGCTAGCGCTATCCGTTGCTGTTCACCTCCGCTGAGAGTATATACTTTTTGATTAAACGGCATTTTTTCCAGCCCCACTTGCTTTAAAGCCGCATGCATTCGTTCGCTTTTTTGCCCTCTAGTTAATTTCTGATTAGCTAAGCCTAATTCCAGGTTTTGCTTGACGGTCTCTGTGTCAATTAACCCAAAATTTTGAAAAATGAAGCCAAAAAATGTGCGATATAGTTTTTTGCGATTTTTGCCATTAACAGTTAAGTCAGTAATAATTACTTTTCCAGATGAAGGTTGCTCAAGTCCGCTTAAAACATTAAGAAAAGTTGTTTTACCAGCACCACTTTTGCCCACAATAGCATATGTTTTACCTGTTTCTAAAGTACAATTAATATCTTCGAAGATAACTTTTTCTTGAAACTTTTTAGTAAGATGTTCTACTTTAATCAATTTTTCGCTCCTAATTTCCGTGATTAAGGGTAATTAATAAATTGTGCTGTGCGTGAATATAAGTTAATAAAATAATAATTGCTTCTATTAAAAGGTAACTTAAAGTAAGTGGCATTAAGTTTAAATATCCTCTTTTAGCTAAAACCAAGTTAATCATTAAGAAATCGAACCCCAAATTAACAATTAAAAACGCGCAGATTAGTTTAGCGTTAGATTTTCCGAATACCTGATAAACCGCCATTTTATGTCTCTGGCTTTGTAAGAAGGTTGAGCTGACAAACAAGATAATAAAAATTAATTGCAGCAATGATATGATCGTCGTCGTAGTTAACAGGAGCAGCTCTTTATTCGCTTTTGCGACATAATCTGAAAGCAATGCCTGCTGGCTTGTAATTCCAATAGTATAGGAAGCTAAACCTAAACGCTTCACTAATCGTTGCATGGCTTTAAGATCGGGAAAGCGGATCATTCCTTGACTGTTAGTTGACAAATAGAAATCATCCGATAACAGCTTATCATTCACCACGATAATTAATGGATTAAATGAAATAGACGATAGTATCTCGTCACGAACGGTATAATTAAGGACTTTTTGATCACTTGCAATCGGAATGACCTGAATCGTTGGCATCTTTTTTTGCTTGCGATAGCGGTTAGGTAACTTATTTTGAAACTTAAGGAAGGTCTTCAGCTCCTTTTTAGCTTCTCCCAGTTGATCTAAGCGATTCTTTGGTATTAAGAGCAAGACATTATTTTCAGAAACTTTAATATGTTTAGAAGTGAGACCACTCTTTGCCAGGAAGTTTTTATTGGCAGTAATCACATTGCCATTTTCAGGCTGAACATCCCGTATTGCTGGTCTGAATACCTGTGAATTTTTTGAAACGATTGCTTGCGGAGACTTGACCACCAATTTATGAACTTTTCGCGCTACTTTCATATCTTCAGCCTTGTCCGAAATATGCCAACTAAGATTCAGTGAATAACCATTTTCTTTAGCAGAAAGCTTTTTGATGATACTCGTATCTCTTGTATAAATCTGGTAATTCTTATATAAAGCTATCGCGTTAAGCATTATTAAGGCCAGCAGTACTATTTTTAAAAGATAGCCAATTAATAAAAACGCTCCTGAATGTTCTTCACCCTTGATTGCGGCATAAGGTTTTAATAGTGCCAGAACTAGATAGGATAAGGCGTTTAAGAAGAAGAAACTTAAAAATAAAATCAATAATACGAGTAGCAGATAGGGTAAAAAAGTTGTCCAACCTTTAGCAGTAAATGAATAAGACCCCCAAACGACTATGAATATTACAATTAAGCCGAGAGTTGTAACTAATAAAGGTGCTTCTCTTTTTAAGTCGTTCATAAAAAGCTGCCAGTTATTTAAGCCGTTAATTTTCATTATGCCATACGCTTTGAAACGGTATAATTTTTCGAGCACCATTACAATGAACAAAATGCTGATAACACCCAAAAATATGACTACATTGGTACTACTTAATTCCGTTAGAAATAAATGCAAAATATAATTAAATGATAGGGAGTTGTGTTCAGTTCGTACTCTAAATTGGTGTGAATGGAGTAATGAAAGCAAATCGCCCAAAACTTTATTTTTGGCATTAGTACAATATACTCCGTAAAGATCTTCTAATTGTAGCTTTTTATTTGATAGTTTTTTAACAGATTTATCTTTATAAAGTGAGTAATCTTTATTATCATTGCCAAAACTATAAACTATTTTACTTTGATGGCCATTAAAATTATTAATTCTTAGCTTAACTAAAGAAATATTCTTAGAATGAGCAAACTTTTGTAATATGATAAAGAACCTTTTTTTATTATATTTTTTGTTCCATTCTTTACTATCCGTTTTTTGCCATTTCCTAATTTGCGAATTATTAAGTTTTTTTGAACCATAAATTTCCACAATGGTGGGATTATCAGGTAAAGAACTGTCATCATAGGAATGAAAAATGTTAGTGAACAGGGCGATAGTAGTAATTGTAACTAGCAAGTAAAGTAGGACTTTTATTTTTCGTAGCACCTTTAAACCTCTTATCCGAAAATAGCTCTGTCAAAATCGAATTGGTATTCTGTATCTTTTATCATATATGTAATTTTAGCTATTTACTATTAGATTAAACGAGTTATCATGTTCTTTCAACTGTGCTTTGATTTTGATGTTGAAAAGATTGTTGAAAATAATTTTGTAGGTATGTATTTAAGTCGCTGGTTATTTAAACGAAGAGCTCTGCTATTTAGTCAGTTTAAATTAATAATATGAGCTATAGTTTTTGTAACTAAAAAATACTTCCAGTAGAGAATAATTTAATACTGGAAGTATTTTAAATTTTGCGGATCCGCACTATATTTTTTTCGCAGCTTTAGGTCATAGTATGTTGCCAAAAGCATAATTAATGTCCAGAAAACGCATAGTGCAATTGTTGACCATACGTTTACTATTCTTTGAATATAAATTGAAAAGTTAGCTTTAAGCGTAAAAATTATGTACCAGAGTACCGGAACCTAGGGACAAGTGTAATACCAAAGATTAAACACATATCAAAGCTTTTGGGATGAGTCCGAGGCCTGCTAAAGACCTCTTTTTCGTGTCTTTTCACATATATTGCACTAATTACTACTAGTATAATTAGCACAAATTGCAAAATTTTCAGTATTGTGGTTACAAATGGTGAAAACATTATCTTTAACCTCCTTACTTTTATAATCTAGTATTATGTAATTATGAAAGCTTATTACTAATTAATTTCTGCGATGCGTGTCTTTTAGCAATATCGAATTTGATTTTAAATTGACATTAAAAAAGAGTAATATACATCTAAATATTTTCTATAGTGTTTGAGGATTCATTTAAAACTTAACCTTTAATGAGTTCTTAGTTTCATAATATCATTTAAGCGAAGTTTTTAAATAGGTTTTTACATGAACAAGTTTGGTCGGACGGCTAGAAATTAAGAATATTACGAAGGCTAACACAACAAAAGTTAGCGAACGATCCCTTTGATCGTATGATTACGAAACTGCAAATAAAATTGTTGACAAAATTATTGAAGCTATCGATAAATATTGCCCCTTAAATAAGTCTTCAAAAGTAAATACATTAGTTAATCAGGTAATGACTGAAATGTTGGCACAAAAATTTGACTTGGCAGTAGTTAATTAATTAAACTAAAATCTTTAATTAAAGAGTTGGGTCAATATGATAAATTGCTTGTGAATAAAGTCAGGATTGCTGTTTGTCAGAAAATAAAGCTGCAGTATTAGAGCGAGTATGTTTATTTCAAAAAATCGAAGCTGATCATTTAGCTGATAGGTTAAGATCAAAAATTGATGAATTTTTATAGTTTAGCATGGTAAAAAAGGTGCTACCAAATATTAAGCTTTACTGAGTTCAAAAATTTGGGCAAAAAGTTAATATCATTTCTTTAAGGCTTGAGCCCGATATTCTTTCTTCATTATAGTAGCGAATGTATTCCATAATTGCTTTAGTTAGTTTTTGCAGGTTATGGTAGTTATATTCTTGACCATAAAACATTTCGGTTTAAGCAAGAATTAGTATTTATGAAAGCCCTTTAAGTCTCCTAGCCACTTTTTTGAATTTTAAACTTGGTGTATAATAAAATACTATTCAAACCAAATAATGTGTTTTTTATGATTAGTCGTTAGTGGATATCATTTGAATACATTTAAACTTTGTATGTCCAATGGCTGGATTTTAGTAACTAGACAACTCATAGTTATTGATAATAAATATTTCTCTGACTTTTTAATTGTGGCTGCAAAGACCAAAATATTAGTAATAGTTTTAGACTATGTTTTTCATATGGAGGAAGCATGATTATCAGTAATATTTGGTTGATTATTTTTGCCACTATTTCGTCATTTTCCAGGGGAATAATATCAGTTATTGACCGTTACCAAATGGGCTATCGCAAGCAAAGCTCAATTGATGTGAACTTTTTAAATAATATTTGCAGCTCGGTTTTAGTGACTTTCTTCCTGATTTACGTCCTGCACAGTTTTCCCAGTCCCAGAATAACCAACAACTATCTTATTAAAGTCCTTTTATATGCTTTTTTGGCTCAAATCGTCGCTTATGGCTACAGCTATGTGTTCAAAAAAGTTTCAATTATGCAGTCTGTGCTTTTGAGCAAGGTGACCGATCTTTTTATTCCTTGGGCCATTTTGCTGACTATGGGCTACTTTAGCAAATCCTCATATTTAGTTTCTATTATTTCCACGGTGATCGTGGTTATTTATATTGTTTTCGAACAGCGCCACAATAATTTAAATTTGAAAAACCTGTTGACGACTTTTGCCGTAATTGCGCCCTTGTTGATTATTCAAGCGGCACTTTCACCGTTATTAACTAAAGGCCTAATCAAACCGATTGATCTGGTCTTTTTTACTATCATGACAATTTATGTGCGCTGTTTAATTACCCTAATTACTTTTATTTATAAAAATAGAACTCTTAAAATCAGCGCTGAAAATCTTAAAGGTAAGGTTTATCTGATTTATGGTTCTCGGGCGGTTTTGACTCTTTTAGCGCAAGTAACTTATACTTTGGCAACGTCTTCACCCAACTCAAGCATTGCCTGGATCTTTTTAAACATGACCTCTTTATACAGCGTCATCTTTGGCGATATTTTCCTTAAAGAAAAGATGAAATTTGCAGATATCTTGGTAATTGTGGCTATTTTTATCTTGGCTTTGTTTTCAAAGTAACTGGAACAGTTTTTGGGGTGCTATTAAAGAATTAGGTTAATATAATAAATCACTTGTAGCTAAAGCCAGAGTTGCTTCTTGTCAGAAAAATAAAGCCGCAGCACTAGAGCAAGTTTGTTTACTTCAAAAAATCGAAGCTGATCATTTAGCTGATAGCTTAAAATCAGGATTTCATAAATTTTTATAACTTAGCATAATAAAAAGGTGCTACCCAATAGTAATGGCACCTTAAATCATACCTAATTTTTTGCTGATTCGATTCTTATCTTTTTTCTTTCCTATTAAAATCTAATTTGTTTATAAATAGCAAATTCTCTGCTAAAGTGGCTAAATTATTATTATAACTAGATATATTGTTTTTAGATACGCAGGGAAAGACTAAAAGTTGCTCTACGCGTTTCGCCAGCTGTTGATTATTATAACCATTATTTTTTATGAAAGAATAAAGAAGCCACTTGTCTTTAAGAATCACACGATCGTAAAGGCAACCACGTGCTTTTATTGAATAGATAATAGATGATCTAAAACACTCAATGGAAGAAATAAAGTTTTCTACTTTAAACATTTTATTTCCATCATCTTCAAGTTCATATGATTTCTCATTGGACAAATCAAATACCAATTTTGCAATATCAAAGTGTGCTATTCCATCTAATTTTTCTAGAGATTTAAAGACAGGCATACTTATTTTTATCCTCCATAATCTTTTTATATCACCATCGGTTAAATCGTACTTATTTTTTTGGAGAATTTTGTTAATTTTTTTATTTGAAATTACCTCTATATCAAGTGGTATATTACCCAAAACAAAACTGAGGCGTTTTACATAAGCCTTGTCATCACTGACTATAACGTAAACATCTAAATCTGAAAATTTATTTCCCAAACCATCAAATTTAGACGAGTATACACATGCATATAAAATATCCTTCTGTATATTACATTTAAGCTTTATTAAATGTAAAATATCCTTCTGTGGGTCTGATAATTTGGTTGCTTTTTTTAAAATGTCTAACTTATCCATAATTTATCCCTACTTCCTTACTAAATAGTGATTAATAAAATTATACGAACTTTTCTTTTTTTAATGTGTACCATACAAGAGAATTTTTTATAACTATAATCATACACTTTCAATCTCTTCAGGTGAACCTTCTACTTTCAAATCAAAATCATTTTCACCACTTAAAAAGTTTATTTAGGTTACACTTTGCTTGCCCTTTTTAAATTTCGTGACCGATAGTCGTTAAATTTTCTTTTAAAGACAGTAGCTGAATTTTTGGAAGAAACTTCTATATTTTGAATCATTTATCAAAATTGATAAATGAATTTTTGGGGCTTTTTAATAATATTCATCTCTATCGAATATTAAAATACCGTTTAATTATTCTCACCAACATTAATCAGCACCGTATAGCCATTCTTAAGCAACGATAGATTATTAGTATTTTATAAAAAAGTTAAGCGTCCATTAGTACAATTACTTAATTTAAAAAGGCTACAAATTAAACAAATGCCAATGAGCTATATATGATAAGTTACCAATTTTTTCAAAAGCTATGATGAATTTATTTTAATATCAGATTTATTATTTTGTTTCTTTGATTATTATATTAATTCTAAAAAGCGCAGATATTAAATTTAAAGTAGTATTAAATGAGCAAAATAATAATATAAAAAGCTATGAATTAAGTACAAAAATACTACTTATAGCATCGAAATCTTTTGTTTTCCCTGCTATTTTTTAAGAATTTGACAAGGGCTTAAAAAAACTATATATTTTTTTAATTTGAATCTACGATTTTTTATAAAAACTAGTTTTTGTCGTTTTTTATGAATATTGGGGGCTCTATGAAAAAAATAGTTAATGTTTTTAATGCTGTTTTTATAAGATCAATAAAAGATAATTTTAGTGCTTATGGTTTATCTCTAGTTACACAACGTGTGGTTTCTCTTTTAGTAAGCTTATTACTACCTCTCTCTCTTTATTTTTTTGTTTTCAATCAACAAGTAAGCTCTGCTTTTAAACGCAGCAGCAGTAGTAACTATGTGCTTTTTCTTTTTTTAGGTTTTATTGCATATTCAGCTTCTTTTTCTTTATTAATGTCGATTGGAAGATCAATAGTTACTGAGTTCAGACAAGGGACCTTCCAATATTATATATACTCAGGTGCAAATTTATTAATTTATTTGGTTGCTGTAAGTCTTACAGGAATAATCTTATCCTTTTTGGAAAGCGTAATTCTCTTTATTTTTTTGTTTATAACTAACTCGCAAATAAGCTTTTTACAGTTGATAATCGGATATGGCTTAATCATATTTAGTTCCATTTCCATAGCTGTGTTTGTCGGCTCTATAATGCTTTTCTTTAATAATACCTATTTGGTACAAAATACAATTAGTGTACTTATTAGTTTTTTATGTGGTATTTCTTTTCCTATTAAGTTTTTACCTAAGTGGGTTCAATATATTTCTGAGGCAATCCCATTAACATCTGCTTTGGACATATTTAGAAATAAAGCAATTCTGATAAATATAGATCTTGGAAAAATGATATAATATTTAACATTTTTTTGTCAATTATCTATTTGACTGTAGGATATTTTTTCTTAAAAAAGACTATAAAGGTAAGATTGGAGAGTTTGGCATAATGATTAAAGGGGAAAACTTAAAAAAAGCTTCCAACAATAATAATGTTAATGTGGTTGAAGCCGTTAAAGGTATAAATATTGAAATAAAAAAAGGTCAAATTACAGGTCTTCTTGGTTTAAATGGTGCAGGGAAAACCACATCTATAAGAATGCTATCTGGGGAGCTTTTACCAGATGAAGGAACAGTTTATGAAGATAACACTCCTATAGAAAAGAATTTAACTAATTTTAGGACAAAAGTTAATGTAATTTCTGGCACTGAGCGTGGACTTTTTTGGCATTTAACTGCCTACGATAACTTGACCTATTTTGCAAGGCTATACGGTATAGAGAAAGAAACATACAGAAGCAGAATTCCCAATCTATTAAAATTAGTCCGGCTAGAAAAAGCCAGTGGTCAAAGAGTAGAAACCTTTCTAAAGGTATGAAACAAAGATTACAATTTGCAAGAGGAATGATTAATAATCCAGATTATATTTTTTTTGACGAGCCAACAATTGGTTTAGATGTTGATATAGCGACCGAAATGAGGGAATTAATTGCGGATCTAGCTCACAATAATAAGAAAGGCATTTTGTTAACTACGCACTACTTAAAAGAGGCAGCGGAATTATGCGATAACATATATTTTCTACGTAAAGGTGAGATAACCTCCAAGGAATCTTCTGTAGAGTTATCAAAGGAAGCCAAAGTAAGTGAAAAAATTCTTATAAGTTTCAATAAGGTTGTAAGTCAAGATCTTATTAAGATGCTTAAAGAAAGTGATGGTGTAGTTGACGTTAAGAAGGAATCTCCACTATCTGTGAGTGTATTTGGTCATTCTAATTTGATAAGAAAAGTAATAACAAATGACAGGCTAGCAAACTATTCAGTAGAAGAAATGAAAAAGGAGGATATTACACTTGAAGACTTCTTATTTACACAAATTACGAAGTAGATTACATTTATTAATTCAATCAATATTTGCTGAATTTTTGAGATGTAGTAAGTTAAATACTTTGAGTTTCAATGGTATCGTAGCTTCAATAATATGGCCACTTTTGGGACTTCTAACTACTTTGTTTACATATAAGAGTTTTAATTTGAAATTGTTTACTCATTTCGGTATCAATTCACATTCAGATTTTTTAATTTTTCTTTTATCAGGATTTGTGTCACTTTCATTTTATTCTGCTATGATTACACAAGCTTTATCAATCCAAAGGGATCGTGAAGATGGTACATTGCAAATAATTTACATAAGTCCAGCAAATAGATTTGGACTTTTGCTTGGCAGGGCATTGTCTGGTTTTCCACAAATTATATTTTCTTTTGTATTAATATATTTTTATATTTTCTTAATTAGTTCAGGAAATCCTTTTATAAAAATAATGTTCTATGCAATTGCTGGTATGATCCTTTTTATTTCTGCTTCTTTATGGGGAACCTTTATGTGTGCTTTATATTTAGTGAGTAGAAATACTTCTATTTGGTATATTCTTTTCAATACCGCCGATGGAGTACTTATCAGGAGTCTCAATTCCTATTAGATCTTTTTTAAAGTTTTTGTATTTCTTTTCTTTTATCTTTCCGCTTACTTATACTCTACAAATAGTGAGAAAGATGTCAGTTCTTTCTTGGCCAGGAATTATTGAGTGGCTAACTTTTATTTTTATTAACTTGGTATGTTTTTTCTTTACTTTATTTGTGATAAACAAAAGTGAGAAAAATTTTAGAAAAAAAGGCACTATAGATTTATTTTAGGGATTTAGTTTTTGTAAATATTTCTAAGAAAATCATAGAATAGAGCTTGGGAAAATAAGTGATTTTGATTTGAGGAAAATGTAAAATGATAATCAATACACAAAAACTTCAAAAGGACGTTATTGAAAACAAAAAGAAACACGGCTTTAATACAACTGATGTAGAATTCGAATTACTTAGGTTGTATGGTGAAACTAATGAACTTTTTGAGGCATGGCGTAAGCAAGATAAAGAAAACATAAATGAAGAATTAGCGGATGTGGCAATTTTTTTATTGGGCATTTCAGAGATTCTTGATAGTGATTTAGGAGAAGATATAGTTAAAAAGATGAAAATAAACGAAAAAAGAGTGTATAAAAAAGGGATTAAGTGCTCATAATTTTCGGGTGTTTAATTTAGTTGGCCTAATAAATTAAAATCTATCTTTAGAAAATGATTCATTATTACTAACAGAAAATTTGCCCTTTGTTTTTTATCTAGCTAATTTGAAGACATACAAAATTATGCTTAGCAAATTAGAAGTTTTTTATTTTCTGTAAATAATTGAGCAGATGGAATAAACGTAACTATGATTCACAAAAATTTATATAAAGTAATATGAAATATTTTCGTAAAAAAGATTAAAGGATAAAAGCTATTAAAAATTTGGGAACAAATATAGAATAATAGATGTAAAAACATCAACTGATATGATTTTTACATGTAATTTGGAGATCTCGCTGATTACTAAGATAAAATTGAAATTGGGATTAATTATTAGACATTACGCATGCAAAAAATGTTGTGATTGATACATTTAAGGGAATAATTTTTAAAAAAGGGAGAAAATATGAAACGTGGAAAACTTATAAGCCTAGAGGGTATAGATGGCGTTGGAAAAACAACCTGTGTAAAGTACTTGATTGAACACTATTTACAAGATCAAGATACCACATGGCAATATGTAAACAGAAAAGAAATTCCAAACACTAATAGTTATGTTAAAAAGCATATGGAATATCTTTATGCAATAATGTGGGGAAAAGGAAAAGTTTTTTCTCAGGCTCCAAATGTCCCCTTTAATGGCTTTAACAAAGAACATTGGCGTTATCTTTTTCTAGTTTGGTATAGTGCTTTCGAACAACACAGGATAATACCACTTTTAAACAAAGGTGTTTCTGTTATTTTAGATGGCTATTTTTATAAAGAAATGGTAAAAGCAATTGAGAGCTCCAAGACATTAAAAACAAGTGAAGAGTTCGATTTTCTTTATAAGCCTGATCTTTCAATTCTTCTCGAAGCACGGCCTGAAGATTGTATACGTCCAGATTCGAATTCTAATCCAGTTGAATCCGGAAGTTTCGGTGGAAATCCTAAGGACTTTATTAAGACACAAACACATATGTCAAAAATTTATGAAGAATTAGCAGAAAAATACCATTGGGCCAAAGTTAAACGTGATAAATCAGTTGAAGTAACATGTCAAAGAATTATGTCTCAGATAAATGAATTTATATAAAATAGGCATTATTTACTTTTATATAAAGTAATAAAAACTTAATTAAATATTTCTACAGCTTGATGTCGATTTTCATTAGACGTCGAGCTTTTTAGTTTTCTTTAGCGTAAAGCTAAGAGGGTTCTAACGGCTTATCTAAAAAGCAAAAATTTGAACTTTTTTGGATCTTTTTTTGCTAAATAAAAAAGAAACTAAAAATATAAGACTATTAAAGTCAAAATTCATTAAAAAATGTAATATCATATGAATTGCTTTTTTAATAAAATGAACTATTATTTGTTCAATATTGTAAATGAGGTGGCAATAATGACTAGAAAAGTGAAATTTGGTATATTTGCATGTATTGTTGCTGCAGGTCTTTTTTTATTTTACTATTGGTCATCAAATGACTATGTACCTGACGTAGCACAGTACCAGGTTAATCACATAATAAGGAATCACGATACACGAGAAATTAACCAGGTAGCAACTAATAGAAAAACAGCGAACTTTTTACATTCTCTTAAAACTAGTGACCGCTGCCATAAAATTAGCGATTTTCAAGGTGGAACTAAAGAACGGGGCTATTATGTTGCAAGTATCAAAAATAAAGCTGTTGGGATTTATATGCAAAAAAAATCCAATTCTTTTTGGAATTGGAAAATAAAAAGTATTGCATGTTTTGATTGAGCTGCTGCAATACTTTTTATCTACTACTTTCCCTAAAACCGGCAGGTTAAAATAGGATAAGAAATAAGTATGCATCAATCTGCGGAATATATGAAGTTCGATTAGTCCTATCAAAAATTAATACTAATAGAGAAAATGCTAAAAGTGCTAAAATTGAGTAATTGCAAAACTTTTCTACGCCATCGAGATTAACCTTTTGAATAATTTTTACAGGGTGGGTGGTTTTAATGAAAATAGCGCCTAGCAATAATATAACACCAAATAAAAAGTAAGTATATATAGCTATTTTATTTTTATGATAATAAATAAAAAGAATACCAATTAAAAATTGTAAAATGCCCATTAAAAATAAGGCAATTTTAGGATTAAGTTTATATTTCAGCATGATTTGAAACCTTTCAAAATTAAATTTAATAAGTCTATGCAATAAAAAAAGTAATATTTTTACTGTATAGACTTAATCTATACCTTATCACTAAATTATAATAATATTAAATTATTATTTGAATATTTTATTAAAAACATTATGGTGCTAAATTGTTTTAAAAGGAGCAAAACGATGAGAATTAATGTTTTACAACACACGCCAAACGAAGGCCCCGGTTCAATCCAGGAATGGGCTGATCTGCATCAGCATGATTTTTATGTATATCATCCCTATCAGTTTGGCATTTTGCCCGTTACTGCAACAACAGATTTACTAGTTATCTTAGGTGGTCCAATGAGTCCAAATGACGATCTGCCATGGATTAAGCAAGAGCGCCAGTTAATTAAGCAGCTATTTCAGGAGGGAAAGCCTATTTTGGGAGTATGCTTTGGCGCCCAACAAATTGTTAAAACTTTAGGCTATCAGGTTAAAAAGGCGCCGGTTAAGGAAGTAGGCTGGGGGCCAGTCAAATTGCAATCCAAATTAATTACCGGCTTACCTGAAAGTTTAGAAGTACTGCATTGGCATGAAGAAATGTTTGAAATACCAAAAGAGGCTGACGTTTTGTTTTCTAATGCTAATTTACAAAATCAAGGTTTTGTTTTAGATAAGCAAGCTGTTGGTTTGCAGTTTCACTTAGAACCAGAAAAAGATAATATCAAAGAGATTGTGGTTAATGATTCTCAATATCTTTCTGGGTCGATGTTTAAACAAACAGCTAAGCAAATTATTGAGCATCCTGTTCCTAAGGAAAATAAAAGGGCAATGTTTCGCATCTTAGATTATTTGACAGAATAATATAGGATCCGCTTTAAAATGCTATTATTTGCTTGAACTTTTTACTGAGAATTATGGAATCAGATTAATTATTTGTAAAAGCAGAAAATAGACGCGACTTAGCAATGAAGCGCCCCCACATTTGGGGGGTATTTTATATCTAAATTATCTAAAAAAGATGAAGTTGAAATCTACCATCTTTGGCATGATTAGCATTTGGAAAGTGCATTAAATAAGCATTGTAGTTACTGAAATAACCTTCAAAATAAAAACCAAGCCATTTCAATGGCTTTGTATATACGATTATAGGTAATTTTTATAAAATCCAGTTAATATTTGGGATTGGTTTGTTATAATTTAATTAGCGTAGAAAAGTTAAAAGGACGGTAGCTGCCGCTTTCATGAAGGAAGTGAGGCCTATGAACTATCTTGATTCATACTCCAATCTCCCAAAAGAAGGGAGCAGCAGTTGATGAGCACTGCCGAAGCGCTAAGTTTAATGCTTAACTTTGGCATGTTTATCTTGACCTTGTTAATGTTTATTGACAAGCATCATGATAAATAATCGCATCAAAAAACCGTCCTAGATACTAGCTGGGCGGTTTTAATGTAAAACTAATATAAGCGCAGCTACCGTCCTTTGTGGCGGCTCTACGTGAGGAAGGCTTATTGAGGTAAGTCTTCCTTTTTCTTACATATGTATTTTAGCATGAATGCTTTTATGGTGCAATTAAGTATTAGAGCAGAATTCATAGCGTAAAAGAATACAAGGTATTTTAAATTGCAAAACTAGCACTAATTTAACAATATGCAGTTAATTTTATACACTAAGCTTAAACTGCCTTGAACAGTCATATCTTGCTCACACAAAAACTGTTTCAACAGAAACGGTTTTTATTGACAAGCATCACGATAAATGAGCAAATCAAAAACCGTCCTAGATACTAGCTGGGCGGTTTATAAATTTAAAAAATTATAACTATAAGCGCAGTTACCGTCCTTTGTGGCGGCTCTACGTGAGGAAGACTTATGGCGTAAGTCTTCCTTTTTCTTACACCTGTATTTTAGCATGAATGCTTTTATGGTGCAATTAAGTATTATAGAGCAGAATTCATAGCGTAAAAGAATACAAGGCATTTTTAAATTGCAAAGCTAGAGCTAATTTAGAAATATGCAGTTAATTTACGCACTAGGCTAAACCGCCCTGAAGAATCATAACTTGCTCACACAAAAAACCGTCTCAATGGAAACGGTTTTTTGTCATATTTAGTTTTGCTTCGACAAAATGTTATTTTTAATAAACAGCACCATCGTAAAAGCCAAAGCGAGGCTTATTAAAATCAAAATCTTTTAATTCACTCACTTTAAGAGCAATGTCGCAAACGCCCCAGCTCATTAGATTAATTGGTTTGCCATAGTCTTCATCAGGGATGACCAACACGATGTATTTTCCTTGTGACAAAGCATAGCCCAGTTCCATGCCGAGACCAACATCTTCTTCATCAGGTAGATATACTCCGATCATAATATCACTAGCTTTAATACCTGTTAGATCCCCGCGGTAAGTTGCGGTTTCCCATTCACGATCACGCAAATATTCAGGATTTTCCTCAACGCTAATATTTTTATATTGATGATCCAAAGGAACATAACTGTTTTCCAGGTCAATGGTTGGGTTTTCTTCTAAAGCTTTCATTGCCTTTTTGTAAGCATCGTTTTGCTTATCGTTAAACCAACCGGCACCAAAATAAACAGTTTTTGTTTTAGTCATAAAATTTCTCCTTACCATTTAACCTAATTTAAATAAATTTCACGCAACTTACTGATTTCATCATCAGTTAATCTCATAATATCACGTAAGTAGTTTTCAACGCTACCATAATTTTTATTTATAGTTGTAAGTACAAAGTCAATGTATTCAGAATGCACGGTTTGCAAGTCTTTTAAGATGTTTAGGGTTGCGTCATTTGCTCCTTCATCTTTAGCTTTTTGTAAAAAATTATGAACAAAGTCTTTGGTGGCAACGTTTGTTAAAAGATAATCTTTTTTGATTGTTTCAAATGGTACGCCAAGAACTGATAAAATTAATAATGCCGCAAAACCAGTCCGGTCTTTGCCGGCAGTACAATGAAAAATTATACTTTGATTTTCCTGGTCATTAGCCAGCAACACGTCAAAAAAGTGGCGGTAAGCTCTTTGGGCAGACTCACTTTTAATCATGTCATCATAGGCTAAAAACATGTGGTCAAATCCAGCTTTAGGATCTTGATGCTTTTCGCTAAGAATTTCGTCAATTCCCTTTGAGGATTCGGTCAAATCTTCGCTAAATACCGGATCAAAGCTATAAATAGCACCCTCAGGTACACGATCAGGTTCTCGGTCAACTTCGTCCTTGCTTCTAAAGTCAACAACGTATTTTACGCCGTAGTCTTGTAAAAATTTCAGGTCAGTCTTATCAAGGGTTGCCAAATTAGCGGTTCTAAGCAATTTGTGCATTTTGACGGTTTTGCCGCTACTGGTTTGATAGCCACCAAGCTCGCGAAAATTACGGCCACTTTTTACGCCAATTAATTGATTTTTTAGTTTTTGGGTCATGATACCTCCACCTTTGCGTTTGACAATTACACCTAATTTTAGCAATAAACAAGTATATAAACAATTATAAAAAAAGCCAAGAGTATATCGAAATTATGGTAAAATAAACAAAAGAACAATATATTTCAAAAGGGTGAGAACATGGAAACGAAAAAAGCTAGTATTTTAGTTCCAGTCGACGGTTCAGAGTCGGCAGAAAGATCCTTTGATAAAGCAGTTAAAATTGCAATGACGGAAAATGCCCACATTGATGTTTTAAGCGTAATTGATACCAGACAGTTTTTAGGTGAGATGCAAGATACGCTGATTACAGGCGATACCGTTTATCAGATGACGCAAGATTCAGAAAAATACCTCAAGAGTTTAAAGGAATGGGCTCATGACAATTTGGGTTTTGATGATATTGATTACCACATTCGTTATGGCAGCCCGAAAGCAATTATTTCCTATGACTTTATTAAAGACCATCATAATAATTTGATTATTATGGGTGCAACTGGTTTAAATGCAGTTGAAAGAATGTTGATGGGTTCTGTTACTGAATATGTTAATCAACATGCTTTGGCTGATGTCCTTATTGTCAGAACGGATATTGACAATAATCCAATTAAGCCAGAACGTAAAAATAAATAGAGTTCTAAAATGAAAAGACATACGATAGATAATTCGTGTGTCTTTTTTTGTGCAAAATAAGGAACCTTAAAAAATATTATATTATTGATGTTCGCAAAATTAACTTTCATAATACAATAACAAAATAAAATCCGATATTTACTTGCGTAATTGCGAATATTTATGGTATTATCTGTATGAAATGAACGTAATTATACTGTTTGGAAGGTTGAGGGCAATGAAAGTAACAGGAAAAACCTATAATTTATTTTCCTATTTAAATACTTTACAATTATCTTCGTTAACCGTTCGTTTTTCTTTCAGAATAACTACTTGGGCATGATATGCAGTAGGCATATTTTGCCTTTTTTATTTGCTTAATTTCGGGAGGATGTTAATGGAAAATAGAAGCAGAAGTTAATTCAGATCGATTTTATTTGGATATTTACATGAATGTATTGCCATGAAAGTGACAACAATGTTTATGCTTAAGCAAAATGAAGTTATGGTATATTTATTAGGAGTGTAAAAAACAAATGACCAAAATCAAAAAGTTTCTGATAGCATGTTTCGTACTGTTATTAACAGTTGGTGCTACAGCATGTTCCAATTCAAGTAAGAAGTCTAGTTCAAGTAGTAATACGCCAAAATCACTCAACGTTCAGTTCGTACCGAGTGTAGCTGCCAATAAGCTGGAAGCAAGGGCTAAACCGATGGAAAAACTATTGTCCAAACGCCTTGGCATCCCAGTACATGTTTCAATGTCAACTGACTACAATGGCTTAGTTGAAGCTATGAAGTCAAAAAAAGTTGATGTTGGTTTCTTGCCTTCAGACGCTTACATTATGGCTCACAAGCAAAAAGCTGCTGACCTGCTTTTACAATCAGTTCGTTATGGCATTAAACAACCAAATGGCGTTCTAACCAAGAAATTAGTTAATTCATACCGTGGTGAAATCCTGGTTAAGAAGGGTTCAAAAATTAAGAGCTGGAAGGACTTAAAAGGCAAGTCAATTTCTGTTCAGGATATCACTTCCGACTCTGGCTATGTATTCCCAGTTGCTGAATTAAAGCAAAAGGGATTAGATGTAACCAAGAGTTGCAAGACTGTATCTGTTAAGGGTGCCGATCAAGGCGTCTTAAACGTTTTAAACGGTGATACTGATGCAGCTTTCGTATTTGAAGATGCACGTAATAATGTTAAGAATGATGATCCGAAGATTATGAGCAAGGTAGTGCCAATTTACTTCACCAAGCGTATTCCTAACGATACTATTTCGGTTATCCCTAGTTTGCCAAAATCCTTCCAGAAGAAGCTGGCTAAAGCATTTATTGCTATAGGCAAGTCTAAAGAAGGTAAGAAGATTATTGAAAATGTTTATAACCAAGAAGGTTATACTTACGCCAAAGACAGCGACTACGACATTATTCGTCAATATAATAAAGTAATTGCTTCTACTAAGAAATAGTTTTCCCAATATTTCAAAAATCTAAAAAAGCCGCATAATAGGAATTAAATAAACTTTCTTAAACAAAATAAGATTTCTAGTCAATTCTCTTTTCTAAATAAAACATTTCTGCTATTATTTGATAGAATAAATACAGTATGGCGAAAGGAGAGTGAAGGTAATGCAAAAATATCAACGGCGCCTAGCGTTCATTGAAGTTTTTGCAAAAAAGCCTTTTCGTTTCTTTCAAAAAGGTATTGTTCGCTTTTTTAGTAAAAGTGTTATTGAAAGACTTAGTTTAATTCACATTTGTGTTTTTAGCTAAAGTCTTTTTTTATGTCTGGGAGGGCATGATGAGAAAATTTAGAAAAATATTGGCTTGTGCTGCTGTTTTTTTAGTAGCCTTAATGGCAACTGCCTGCTCAAATAAGGAAAAGAGCAAAGATAGTGGCACGCCCAAATCATTGAACGTGCAATTTGTTCCTAGTCAGGCGGCCACAAAGTTGGAGTCACGTGCAAAACCACTGGAAAAAATGCTGTCAGACCGTTTAGGTATTCCAGTTCACGTTTCAATGTCTACTGATTACAACACAGTGGTCGAAGCCATGAAGTCTAAGAAAGTTGATGTAGGTTTCTTGCCACCAAATGGCTACATTTTGGCTCATAAGCAAGGAGCAGCAGATGTATTGCTGCAAGCACAAAGATATGGAGTTAAACAACCAAATGGTCGACCAACCAAGGAACTGGTTAACTTCTATCGTGCTGAGATTGTAGCTAAGAAAAATTCTAAAATTAAGAGTTGGAAAGATTTAAAAGGCAAGTCAATTTCCATTCAAAGTCCCACATCTTCAGCCGGCTACGTTTTCCCAATTGCCGAATTGAAGGAAAAAGGACTTGATGTACGCAAGAGTTGCAAGTTAGTCACTGTGACTGGTCAAGACCAAGCTGTTTTAAATGTTCTCAATGGTGACACAGATGCCGCATTTGTATTTGAAGATGCACGGACAATTGTGAAAGACGACAATCCTAAAATCATGAGTCAAGTAGTACCAATTTACTTTACCAAGCCTATTCCAAACGATACAATTTCCGTTGTTCCCAGCATGTCTGATTCATTCAGAAAGAAGCTGGCCAAGGCATTTATCGATATTGGTAAATCTAAGAAGGGTAAAAAAGTTATTGAGAGTATTTATACTCATGAAGGATACGTTCACACTAAAGACAGTGACTTTAACGTTGTGCGTAAATATGAAAAAATTATCGAATCGACCAAAAAATAAGGAATACAAAGGAAGTTTATAATGGCAGATTCTGCAGTTAAGCCAATAATCGAATTAAAAAACGTTAAAAAAGTTTATGGCAAAGATGTTGTTGGTTTAAAAGACGTCAATTTAACTATCAATAAAGGTGAATTTGTCGTTATTGTTGGTCTATCTGGCGCCGGCAAATCAACGCTTTTGCGGTCGATTAACCGTTTAATTGATATTACCGAGGGTGATATTTTAATTAATGGTGAATCTATTACTAAGGCCAAAGGTAAAAAGTTAAGAACTTTGCGTCGTCATATTGGGATGATTTTCCAAAGCTTTAACTTAGTTAAGCGCTCAAGCGTGATGCGCAACGTTTTAACTGGCAGAGTTGGATATTATCCAACTTGGAAATCCACTCTAAACCTTTTTACTAAAGAAGATAAACAACGGGCCTATGACGCTTTGCAACAAGTTGATCTTGAAGACAAAGTTTACTCTCGGGCTGATGAATTGTCCGGTGGACAGCAGCAGCGGGTAGCTATTGCGCGTGTCTTGACTCAAAACCCGGATATTATTCTGGCAGATGAGCCAACAGCTTCACTTGACCCGCAGACTTCACGTCGGGTGATGAAAGACTTGCAGATGCTTAACGAAAAGCATGGCATGACTGTTGTCATTAACCTGCACAGCGTGCAACTGGCACAGGAATTTGGCAAGCGGGTCATTGGAGTTCGTGATGGTGAAATTATCTATGACGGCAAGATGTCTGATACTCCGGCAGCAACGTTTGATCAGATCTATTCCGGTGGTGATGAAGATGAGTAGCACAGAGCAAGAAAAGCTGAAGGCTTTGCCTAAGAAAAAGTTTAAAATCTTAAATTTGCTTTGGGTATTGCTTTTTATTGCCGGATTATTCATTTCTACTAATGAAACCAAAACTGACTTAGGTGCCTTGTTTGCCAACTTCGGTCAATTTGCTGACATTTTCTTGCAAATGCTGCATCCTGACTGGTCTTATCTGGGCACAGTAGTACCTCTTTTGCTGGAAACTATTAAGATGGCGATCTTGGGTACTGCAATCGGTTCTGTAATTGCTTTTATTTACTCTTTGCTTATTGCGCGTAATATTGTAAAAAATAAAGCACTTACTGGAATATTGCGGATTATTATGAATATCATCAGAACTGTTCCTGACCTGCTTTTGGGTGCTATCTTCGTAGCTATTGTCGGTATAGGGCCAGTAGCTGGTGTTTTAGCCTTGGCTATCTGTACGTTCGGGATTGTGGTCAAACTGTTTTACGAAGCAATTGAAACTATTGATCCGGGTCCGATTGAAGCCTTAACCGCTGTTGGTGCCAACAAATTGCAAATCATTGTCTTTGCGGTTTTGCCTCAGGTTATGACCTATTTTATTTCCTATTGTTTGTATGCATTTGAAATTAACGTGCGTGCTTCAACCGTTTTAGGTTATATCGGTGCCGGTGGTATTGGTTTGTATCTGCAACAGACACTGCAAATCTTTGATTATCCTAAGACAGGAACAATTATTATCGTGATCATTATAGTAGTGGTACTAATTGATTATGTTTCATCTAAATCACGGGAGGCGTTGATGCAATAATGGATACAAGTATGAAAAAATTGCCTCCTAGGCCCATAGATGTCAAAAAACGTGTTTTGCACTGGCTGATAGCAATTGTTACTGCGGCTTTAGTTGTTTGGTCATGCACAGGAATCGATTTTGGTGGAATCAAAGAAACGGCCGGACAGATTGCCGGTGCGATCTTTTCTGGTATTTTTCATCCTGATTGGTCTTATGTCTATAACGGTTCAGGCGAAGACTTACTGTCGCAATTATGGGAAACTGTTTGCATTGCCTTTTTAGGAACTTTCATTTCTGCCATTATCTCACTGCCTTTTGCCTTCTGGGCCGCGAATACTAAGCACAAGCACTGGTATGTCTCACGGTCGGGCAAGATTGTGCTGGCAGTAATCAGGTCATTTCCTGAAATTGTTTTAGCCTTAATGTTTATTAAAGCTGTCGGACCTGGTTCTGCTGCCGGTGTTTTAGCACTTGGCTTTCACTCAGTGGGGATGCTCGCCAAGCTCTTTTCTGAAGCAATTGAGAACTTGGAGGATGGTCCCAACGAAGCAGTTACTGCTGTTGGTGGTTCAAAGACAAATATTATCATGTTTTCTACTTTGCCTAATTTAATGCCGGCGTTAATTTCAAACACTTTATACCGGTTTGATGTTTCGATTCGGTCAGCTTCTATCTTAGGCTTGGTTGGAGCCGGAGGTATCGGCTACCCGTTAATTATCGCACTGCAATACCGTCAATGGAATCGTGTTGGTATCATTTTACTGGGTATCATCATTATGGTTGTGATCATTGACTGGATTTCGGGCTGGATCCGTAAAAAATTAGTCTAAAAACGAAAATATCTGAATATAGTGAATCAAGCATGTAGATATCAGCTTGATTCATTTTTTTAGCCGTGATATTTAAAGGGGCAATTTTCTAAATGATCGTTGATTAAACCAACGCCCTGCAGGAAAGAGTATAGAATTACTGGCCCCACAAAAGTAAAACCGTCTTTTTTCATCTGCTTTGCTAATTTTTGCGCAATTTTGTTTGTCGTTGGCACCTCATCATTTGTTTGAGGATGATGAATAATGGGAGTAGGAATGAATTTTTGTAAATAATGGGCAAAGTTGCCATATTTGGCATCAATAATTAACAGTGCGCGTGCATTGGTCATCGCAGCAGCAATTTTTCTTTGGTTGCGAATGATTCCTTTATCTTGCAATAAGCGCGTCTGATCCTGTTCAGTCATTTGTGCAACCTCTGCGGGATCAAAATTGCAAAAAGCCTGCCGAAAATTTTGCCGTTTATGCAAAACTGTAGACCAACTGAGACCAGACTGAAACAGTTCCAGTACCAGCATTTCAAATAAATAGCGTTCATCTAAGTTTAATTTACCCCATTCGTGATCATGGTAATCTTTAATTAAGTAATCATCATGGTCACTCCAAGGACAACGAGTATTATTATTCATGTCTTATTCTCCTTAAATATATATTAACGTTCATGAATAAATACGCCAAAAGATTTTTATTCTTTTAAAAACAATTTGGTCGTTTATTTTGCTGAAATTCTTTAATTATTTTCTTTTTGCTTAAATATCAGAAACTTTTCCTTCAAAAAGTGCAATAGCTGTTTTTTTGGTATAATATATAATGAACTTTAGGAGGATACCATGGAGAAGTTAGAAATAATAACTTTGGCCGATGACTTGGCCGCAAATCAAGAAAGTATTTTAAATAAAGAAACAGATTTTGATGCCGAGGCAGTTTATCGTGTAATTGATAATTTGCACGTTTTGCATAAGCCAATAAAAGAATACTTCGGCATGAGTCAAGAGCAGTATTATGACACTGAAAGTGATCATAAACTGACTTTAATTAAGTTGTCAGAGCAATTAACCGATTTGCAGGATCGGATTTTAACTAACCACGTTGATGGTTTTGTTGATAAAAGCGAAATTAATTTAACTTATAATCATGAAAATCCTTATGAAGATGGGTTTTACAATGACCTGGTAGATTTTCATGTCGTTAGTTACAGTTTAAAAGTAATTGGAGCCGTTGAAGAAGTAGCGCCAAAAACATTACAAGGAGTTTTGTCTAAAGATGCTCTTCTATCAATTGGTTTAGCGGCACACGCTTTAGAAAAAAGTTTATAATTTTAGAGCTGAATGTGTGTTCAGCTCTTTTTCTTTCTGCTTGAGGCAAAATATGGGTGTTTTAAAGTATACTAAAGGGCTAGCTGACAAGATAAACGGGGCTAGGTTACGTTCTTTATTTAAGAAAAAAGATGCACAGCTTGATCCTATGCAAAATTATTTAACGGTAGGAGAATATCACGTTGATGGTGAACAGGGTACACCTAACGATCAGCCGTATACTCTGACAGTTTACCAGGATGAAGAAAAAATTTTGCATCAAGCTCTTAGCCTTGAAAGTACAGATAAATTAGAACCTGAATATGTGCGCAGATTCAGCCCCGAACTGCAGCGCTACCGTGCTTTTGTCAACCGCAAAACTGGCAGACGCTACGTTGTAGAAGAATACTTGGATCGCTTTGTTGAAAGAGTCAAAGGCCACATTCGCACAGGGAAAAATTCTGTTAATGTCAGCGTTATTACTGATACCCACTATAAAGACCGTAATAGTATGGACTTTTATGGTTGGAACGGCTTAACTCACGTTAACGAATTTTCTTATCTTGATGACTCAGGATTGTTAAGTTTAAAAGTTCATTTGGGTGACTGGATTGATGGTTCCGATACCGGCTTTTTGGGCGAAAGTGAATTAACCAAGTTGCGTGATTCATTTGTTTCCGACAAAGTGCCCTATATGCTGATTAAAGGCAATCATGATGAAAATGATAAATTTGATGAACACCATGATTTAAGTGCTTCTTTTCCTGAAAATGAGTTTGAAGGGATTATGTGGCCTGCTTTGTATAAGCAAAAAGGTGTCCATTATATTTCGCGTCAACACGGGGTTTGTTACTATGATGTGGATGACTTGCGCTTTATTTCCGTTAATACTTCTGATTTGCCTTACTATTTGGATGCCCAAGGCAGAAAAAAATATGATGTGAAACTTACTTTGGCTGTGAGGGAAGATCAAATTGAAGAAATCATTGAAATACTGGAGCAGTCATCAAATAAGCAAATTATCTTTATGAGCCATGCCAATCCGATTAATCGCAAGGGTTCAAATGCGTTAAAGTATAACGGCCGTTCTCTGCACGAGCTGCTAGTTGCTTTTAATCAGGGTGAAAAAGGACAGATGCATTCCAGCCACGGAATTCCACCGGAGTTTCGTTTAGCTAATGACTTTGATTTTACTAATGTGAAAAATGCGCGTATTATTGCCTACTTTTGTGGTCACAGACATAACGAAGACCAATACCGCATTAACGGAATTCAGTATATTTTGTTTAACTGTTCGGCACTGATGGGACCTAACCATGCTTTAACCACTAAATATAACAAGAATTGGAAGCGGCAAATTGATCATCAAACCGAATTTGCGGGTTATATTGTGAATATTGACATACAGAGGCATTATATTCAGGCTTTTGGTTATGGTGCTGCCAGCAAACGCAGAATTTTTTATATTTAGTAAAGTCGCGACGGGCAATTTGGAAATTGCCCGGCTTTTAGCATATAATAGAAAAGTTAAATTAAAGACAAAAATATACAAAGTAACATAATTAAGGAAAGATAAGCAATGTGCGGAATTGTTGCATTTTATAATCCAGAAATAAATGATAAACAAGCCGCTATCGGTAAAATGATGGCGGCAATTATGCATCGTGGTCCTGATTCAGATGGTTTTTATACCAACGATAAAGTTGCTTTAGGGTTTAGAAGATTATCAATCATTGATTTGCGTGGTGGCAGTCAACCAATTTACAACGAAGACAAAACAATGGCCATTATCTTCAATGGTGAAATCTACAACTTCCAGCCATTGAGAGATGAATTAATTGCTGCGGGTCATACTTTTACCACTAAGTCCGATACAGAAGTTCTTCTGCATGGCTTTGAAGAGTGGGGCATGGATGGTCTGCTTAAGAGAGTTCGCGGCATGTTTGCTTTTGCGATTTGGGATGACAATACCCAGACATTGTATGGTGCGCGCGATTTCTTTGGTATTAAGCCACTTTATTACAGTGATGAGAATGGTCATTTAACGATAGGCTCAGAAATCAAAAGCTTTTTGGCAATGCCTGGCTTTAAAAGACGTTTAAATATTGAAGCTGTTAAACCATACTTGATGAACCAATATAATGATTTGCATGAAACTTTTTTCAAGGGAATTTATAGATTTCCTGCCGGTCACTGGTTCGAATATAAAGATGGTGAAATGAAAACCCATCAGTACTGGGATGCAGAATATAAGGCCAATACTTTAAGTTTTGAAGAAACCGTCAATAAAATTGACGAAGATTTACACGAGTCAGTTAAATTGCACCATATTGCCGATGTTCCGGTTGGTGCCTTCCTATCAGAAGGAGTAGATTCAAGTTACATCACTAGTATATTAAATCCGGATGATGTATTCTCAATTTCTTTTGACGATGCCACTTATGATGAAGCTTCTAAAGCCAAAGCCTTAGCTGATATCAAGGGCTGGCATTTCTTTTCTGATAAGGTAAAAGCTGACGAGGCCATGCATGACTTCCCGGAAATGCAATACCATATGGATGAGCCGGATGCAAACCCGTCAATAATTCCATTATGGTATTTATGCAAGATGGCACGTAAACATGTGACAGTTGCTTTGTCTGGCGAAGGTGCGGACGAATTATTTGCAGGTTATGTTAACTACGGAATGCACACGCACAACAGCATTATTAAAGTTTTTACTTCCCAATGCAAAAAGTTGCCGAAGAAGACCAGGGTTAAACTGGCACACAGAATTAAAAAAATGCCGAACTTCCCTGGTAAGGTTCATTTATATACCAATTTAGCTGAACCAAGTGAATTTTACGTTGGTCAATCAGTTATCTATGACATGGATTATCCGACTATCTTTACATCTGAAGACGCTAACAGTGTTTTAAAGCCATCTTATCGGAATAAATTAACTGTTAACGGGATTTACCAAAGTGACTTTAAAAAGGTAAAAGACCTCGATAATGTCCGGCAGATGCAGTACATTGATCTGCACCACTTTATGCTAAATGATATTGAACAAAAGGCGGATAAAATTTCTATGGCTCATTCTCTGGAGTTAAGGGTGCCATACCTTGATAAAAAGGTTGCAGAAAGAGCCAATTCAATTCCAACTGATTACTTAGTGAACAAGCATGACACTAAGTATGCTTTGCGCAAGGCTTCAGAAAAGGTTTTACCGGATGAATGGGCTAAACGACCAAAATTAGGCTTCCCAACCCCAATCAAAGAATGGTTGCAAGAACCCCGTTTTTATAAACAAGTGCGCGAATTATTCAGTGAAGACTTTGTACAAGACGTTTTTGAGCAGGATAAAATTTTGGCTCTGCTTGATGAAAACTACAAGGGTGACGGTTCCCATCGTCGACAAATTTGGACAATTTATACATTTTTGGTATGGTATAAATTATTCTTTGTTGATTATGACGGCACAGTTGCCAAATACCAGCATGTTCAACCAGAAGTTGCCAGCTTGATTAAGCAGGGCAAGCTGGTTTAATGAGGAGAACAATTTATTAATGAAACGAAACTTTACGCCAATTTTACTTGGCAGTGACATTAATGTTTACGGCATGGCCCGATCGTTTAACGAGGCATACGGTATTAGCGTAAAGGCGCTGGCTGACAGTCAGCTGGCGGCAACACGTTATTCTAAAATTGTCAGGGTGGAATTACATCATGGCTTCAGCGAGGATCCTACTTTTATTGAAGTTATGCGTGAGCAAATGAAAATTTACCAGGATCATAAAGAACCGGTAATTCTGATTTCGTGTGGAGACGGCTATTCTGAACTGCTTGCAAAGCATAAGGCAGAGTTGGAACAAGTTTTTGTAGTTCCCTATGTTGACTACGATTTATTACAAAAACTAATTTCAAAAGAAAACTTTTACCAGATAGCTGAAGAATGTGGTCTGCCATACCCTAAAACCAAGATTGTGACGATGGCTGATTACAAGGCAGAAAATTATCTGGAGCTTCCTTTTGGCTATCCTCTGGAACTCAAGCCGGAAGATCCTGTTTCCTGGCTTGATGTGCAGTTTGAGGGTCGTAAAAAAGCTTTTACCATTCATAATGAAACTGAATTGCGTGACATTGTCACCAAAATTTATGAAAATGGCTATCATGAAGACTTGATTTTACAAGACTTTATTCCTGGAGATGACTCCAACATGCGAGTATTAAATGCTTATGTTGATAAGGAGCATCATATCAAGATGATGTGTATGGGTCACCCATTGCTGGAGGATCCGACACCACAGTCAATTGGCAATTATATGGCAATTTTGCCTGATTATGACGAAAAGCTATACGAGCAAGTTGAATCATTCTTGGAAAAAATCAATTATACAGGGATGGCCAACTTTGACATCAAGTATGATACGCGAGATGGTAAATATAAATTCTTTGAAATCAATTTGCGCCAAGGACGTTCAAGCTTTTATGTGACTCTTAATGGTTATAATTTGGCGAAATGGTATGTGGATGACTATGTTTATGACAGCTTAAACGATAAGGAGCCGGTTTACTGCAATAAGTTAAAGTCAAAGCATAAATTGTGGCTGGGCATACCTGTCAATGTGTTTAAGCAATACGCTGTTGATAATGAAGCCAAAAGAATGGCTGAAGAGTTAATCCATGAAGGACGTTATGGTACAACAGTCTTTTATGATCAGGACCGCAATTTTAAGCGGTGGCTACTGTTGAAATATATGTTCCATAATTATAAAGGACGTTATCAAAAGTATTATCAGGAGAATAAGGGTCAATTCTTTTAGGCTCTGGATTAATTAAACAGCAATAAAGATGATTGCAGCAAATCGCTGGTGGTCATCTTTTTTCTCTAAGAATAAAATTATTATTTTGTATGCAAAATACCAGTTCAGCTATTTTAAATGGGGGTGTTCTTTTTTAATACTTCTTGCTAAACTGGTAAATGGAAACTAAAAAAGAAAGGACTGAATAAATGAAACTTAAACATGGATCTCATGAAGAAACAGAAATTAAGTTGCGCTGGCTTTTACTGGGGGAGCTGGCCACGTGGATCGGGTCGAGTTTTGTTTGGCCCTTGACTTCGGTTTATTTAAACAAGCAATTGCACATCAGCCTTTCTGTAATAGGGGTTGTTTTATTTTGCAATTGTGCCAGCAACGTATTGGGCTCGCTTTTAGCTGGACGCTTATATGACCGTCTGAACCCATACCCCTTAATTGTTACGGGACTAGGACTAGATGCTCTAGTTCTGTTCCTGATGGCATTCTTTCACGGCTGGCCAGAATATTGGTTTTGGCTGATTATGACGGGATGTATCAGTGGCTGGAACGGTACCTTAATTAACTCAATTGCGACAAGTTTGCGTAAATACTCAGGACGTTATGTTTTTAATCTGATTTATTTTGCCCAAAATGTCGGTACTGTCACAGGAACGCTGCTGGTAGGATATCTTTACGACTTTTCAATTGAATTCTTATTTATTTTAGCGGCTTCACTATTTGCCATTGCCTGCGTTAATGCAGCGATTCATTATCGTCCAATTAATACTTTTCACCAAAATCGTAAAAAGAACGGTATTAAAAAAGGCGCGAAGCAAAAAGTCGATCCTATGCCCAAATATAATGTGATGTTAATGGTTGGATTCTTGATTTCCTTGGCTGTGACATGGCTAATGTACATGAATTGGGAGTCTAACCTGTCAGTTTACATGGTTTCATTAGGAATACCTTTCCATTTGTATAGCTTGTTATGGACTTTAAATGGAGCTGTAATAGTCATTATTCAGGTGATTTTAGCCCGCTATCCTAATTTGTTTAAGAGCTTGTTCCAGCAAATTATTTTTGGCACGCTCATGTTTGCAATTTCTTTTGCCACGTTGATTTTTGCTAAAGATTTTGCCCACTTTGCACTATCAATGTTTATCCTGACTATGGGTGAAGCAACTGCATTTCCAGCTGTTCCGGCATACATTAACGATTTATCTCCGGCAAACAGCAAGGGCAAATATCAGGGTGAAATTAATGTTGCCCGTGGCATTGGTCAGGCTTTTGGTCCATTATTTGGCGGCATGATAATTGATCGTGCGGGTTACATTCCATTCTTCATTATTGCTGCCTGTGGTATTTTTCTGATGGTACTGCTCTTATTGCCATTGCACGCAAAATTGCACAAGCATATCACGCTTTATAAGTAATTTTGTAAAAATTTTTTAATGTTAAGGGTATAATTAGAATGATAATATTAATTTAGTCTATTTTTAATTTAGATAAAAAAGGGAGGACACTCTGAATGAATAAAAACTTCGCAGTTCGAGGCGGTAGTGGTAATATCATCGAACCTAAGCTTGATGCACGCCCGCAGGACAACCTATACCTTGCTGTTAACTCAGAATGGATTGAAAAAACCAAGATTCCGGAAGACCGGTCACGAATGGCCTCGTTTGATGGTATTGATGTTGACGTTGAAAAGCATTTGATGCAGGATTTTGCTGATTTTGCTGCTGGAAAAAAAGAATTACCAAATGTACCTAATTTTGATGAAGCAGTTAAGTTGTACAAATTAGCTAGAGATTTCGCTAAAAGAAACGCTGATGGAGCTGCACCAATTAAGTCAGACTTGGAACTTCTTGATGGCATTAAGGACTTTTCTGACTACAACTTAAATGCGCCTGACTTAGCAACTTTTGCCATACTTCCATTTAGCTTTGGCGTTTCGCCTGACATGAAGAATACCAAAGTTAATGCTTTGTATTTTTCTGGTCCTGGAACTTTCTTGCCTGACACTACAACTTATCAAACTCCTGATGCACCAAAACTATTAGACATTTTGCAAAAGCAATCGGTTAAGCTTTTAACCATGGCTGGTATTGATCAAGCTAAAGCAGAAAAATATGCAGAAGATGCTATTAAATTTGATGCTAAGCTATCTAAGATCGTTAAGTCTACAGAAGAGTGGGCAGATTATCCTGCTACTTACAATCCAATGAAGATTGCTGACTTTGAAGCTAAGTTTGATCAGTTTAAGATTGCTTACTACTTGAAAGAAGCAATTGGCGAAGAACCAGAACGAATTATTGTTGAAGAACCACGCTACTTGGATCACATTAACGAAATTATCAATAAAGAAAACTTTGATGAAATCAAAGGCTGGATGTTGGTTAACTTTATTAACGTGGCTGCTGACTCCTTGTCACAAGAGTTTCGTGAAGCAGCGTTTCCATTTAGTCAGGCTCTTAGTGGTCAACCTCAATTGACAAGTGGTGAGAAACAGGCTTATTACATAGCAAATGATTCATTTAGCGAAGTAGTTGGCGTTTATTATGGTCAAACCTACTTTGGTAAAGAAGCTAAAGAAGACGTTGAAGACATGATTCACCGTATGCTTGAGGTTTACAAGGAACGTTTGCAGAATAACGATTGGCTTTCTGAACAAACTAAGAAACGTGCAATTATTAAACTTGATGCTTTGGTATTAAAGATTGGTTATCCAGATAAAATCGAAGAAATTTATAATCGTTTAAAGGTAATTCCAGCTAATGAAGGTGGCAGCCTTTATTCAAATGAACGTGCATTTACTATTGTGCAGCAAAAGTACAACATTGAACAATTGCACAAGGAAGTTGATCGAACAGTTTGGGCAATGCCTGGTAACCTAGTCAATGCCTGTTATGACCCTCAAAGAAATGATCTGACTTTCCCAGCAGCAATTTTGCAGAAGCCATTTTATGATTTGAAACAAGACAGAGCGGCCAACTTTGGCGGAATCGGTTCCGTAATTGCTCATGAAGTTTCCCATGCCTTTGATAACAATGGTGCTCAGTTTGATGAATTAGGCAATATGACTAATTGGTGGACTGATGAAGATTATGCTGAATTTAAGAAACGGACACAAGCTGAAATTGACTTGTTTGACGGTATAGAATATGGACCAGTTAAACTCAATGGTAAGCAAATAGTTTCTGAGAATATTGCTGATCAGGGTGGCTTGACTGCTGCTGTTGAAGCTGCCAAGAACGAAAATGATGATTTGAAGAAACTGTTTGAAAACTTTGCACGTATTTGGGCTAATAAGCAATTGACTGAATCAATTAAGAGTCAAACTGCTGTTGATGTTCATGCGCCTGGTCCACTGCGGGCTAATGTTCAAAGTCAATGCCAAGATGACTTTTACAAAGTCTTCGATGTTAAACCAGAAGACGGCATGTGGCTCGACCCAGAAAAACGAGTACATATTTGGTAATTAATATTAAAAGTATCAGACAATTTGACAAATTTTTTATTTAGTATTGCGGTAAATAAATCTGTGGGTTAGTGGATATAACTTGCACCCGCCTGTGGGCTTCAGATAGAAGTGAAAGAATGACAGGACTACCAACCCTTGAGGTAAGATAGGGCATATCTAGCGTGAGGTGAAACTCAATACGTGAAAAGAAGGATTTTTAATCCTTCTTTTTTGATATTTATTGTATTAAAAAAGACACATTACTTTGAATGGAGCCAATGTGACTTTTCATTGTTTTATTAATTTTTGAAAATTAAAGAGCCACAAAATCTACTAGTTTTTCTTTAATTAATATTTGATAAGCATAATATTCAGGTCCAATGTGTTGCACAATGGGGTCACTCACTTCAAGCTTATCAATATATTTCTTCATAATTCGCTGGGCTTGGTCTTCACTTATGCCTTTACTCACAGCAAATGCGATCATTTGCTTAAGGAAAATATCTCTATTCATTGTACTCGCACCTCACTATCTTAATTCGATCAACTGTTATCTGTTTACATAAGTTTTCGCTAATTATAGCTGGTTAGTCATATTTCTTATTATAAAAATAAAATGATTCTAACTCAAATCAAGTTATGAATTAACTTTAACTAAAAATAGCACCTGTAAAATTAATTCACAGGTGCTATTTTATATTATTCAAATTCTTTATTCTTTAGATTGGAATAGTCGCGCGGTGCAACTCTCTTAATATGCAGGTTATGTCTTGGTTTACCTAAAATGAGTGGTACTTCCTCGACTACAGTGTCAGTGTATTCCAACCCAAACCATGAAGCTGGATTAGAAGACAGGTTTTGTAACCAAACTCGTGCCTTTAACATAACTTTTTCAAAGCCTTTAAGTCGGGTTAAAGGACTGACAACTTCATTAACAATTACAAATGAGAAGTCGCCCACCTTACGACCGGGAGTTGTAGTGTACTCCTGAGGCTGTGCTTCGATAGTACCATCTTTAATTAAATCATGGACTATTTGGCGCAGATAAACGTTAACGCTGGTTTGTTTCTTGAACCCAAGATATAGCTGAACGTTAATGACATTCTTAGTACCAAAAGTATTAACAGCGTATCTGGCTGTGAAAGGTTCATTCGTAATATTGACAGTTACAAACCAGTATGCCTGAGCACGTTTAGGTCTTTTATCCAAGATGGAGTACATAATTTCACGTTTGATAAATTTATTGTATTTAACTTTAGCCATGTAAACTAAGTTAGTGGCGTAAGTGGGATAATCATCATCATGGCTTAGATCCGTCAGCATATCAGTGTATTCGTCCAAACGGACATAGGTATGAGCACCTTCATGCTTGTCACGAACTTTATTGCCAAAGTACCAGATGAACATAATGACGCCAATGAAACCGGCAATTAAAACGGTGACGTAGCCACCATGCATAAACTTGGTCAAACTGGAAATCAAGAACATGCCTTCAATAAAGCCAAAGGCTATTAAAAAGCAAAGGCGTAAAATTAATGGGTGATGCTTTGAACCTAAGTATTCAAAGAGCAGCAGGGTAGTCATTAACATTGTGACTGTGATTGACAGACCATAAGCTGCTTCCATATGTTCTGAAGTCCGGAAGAAAATTACGATAGCGATAGTTGCCACGCAAATCATTTTGTTTACGGAAGGAATGTAAATTTGTCCATGCTTAGTAGTAGGATAATTAATATTCATCCGTGGTAAAAATTTCAGACCACTAGCTTCAGATACTAATGTAAATGAACCGGTAATCAGTGCCTGAGATGCAATAATTGCGGCAACCGTAGCCAAAATGATGGCAAAAAGTCGTAAATCTCCTGGTACAGCTTCAAAGAATGGATTCAGTTCGCCACCATTTGTCTGGTAATGTGGATTTTGCAGAATCCAAACTCCCTGACCAAGATAATTTAAAGACAGGCAGAGAAAAACATAAGGCCATGATCCGCGAATGTTTTCTTTACCAACATGACCGACATCAGAATATAGTGCTTCTGCACCGGTAGTGGCCAGAAAGATTGAACCTAAAATGAAGATGCCGGCTTTATTAGATGGACTAAAAAGAACTTTAATAGCCCAAACGGGATTCAGTGCTTCTAAAATTGACCAGTCATTAGCCATATTATAGATACCGATAATGCCTAAAAATGTAAACCAGACAAACATTATAGGGCCAAATGCTTTACCAATGCTACTGGTGCCTAGCATTTGAATTGAAAATAGTACCAGCAGGATAGCGATCGTAATAATGATGACGGCATTCTGATTAGGAACGGGAACGTGGGAACCAAAGTGCATGTTCTTCAGTCCCTCGATCGAAGTCGTGACTGTCACAGCTGGAGTCAATGTCCCATCAGCTAATAGGGCTGCTCCACCAATCAGTGCCGGCATAACAAGCCATTTGGCTCGCTTACGTACCAAAGCATATAATGCAAAAATACCACCTTCACCACGGTTGGTAGCTCTGAGCGCAATCATGACGTATTTAACGGTGGTTAGCAGTGTTACTGTCCAAAAAATGAGCGAAATTGATCCTAAAATCAGTTCACGATCAACATTGGCAATGCCACCGTTGCCTGTAACGATTGACTTCATTACATAGAGCGGACTAGTTCCGATATCACCATAAACGATACCGATGGTAATTAATAGACCGGCAGCTGAAATCCGCTTCGTCTTTTTATCCATAGTAATTATGTACTCCCATAGACAATATTGAAATATTCATTCTTAAGTAAAAAAGAATGTCAGTGTGGCATTCTCATTCAAGTATCTATTTTGTTCTTTTTTTTGCTTTAGTACAAGTAAATTATGATAAAGAAGTTGAAATTTTATTGCGACGTTCTTCGTACCAGTTATCCCAATCTTTATATGTTGTCATTTTTTCTGCATCAACACCATCTTTAGCAGCAATTTCGTCAATCATGCTTTGGAAATTCTGAGCATGGTATTGCAAAACATGCTTAACTAATTCTTTGCGAGTGAATTTAATGTTATTAAGCAGATAGTGGTTGATGTCAACCATGTTGGAATTGGTATCATATAAGTTCATGATTTCCAAATCGCGTTGGTTAAACTGAGCAATGTAAAAGTCAGCGAAAACTTTAAGGTAATCCGGTTGCTCTGCAAACTCTTCTTCTGGCATGGTTGTCCATTCAGCGTCAGGCATCACAACCTTGATTTCTTCTTCTTTATCCTTTTTTTCTTGTTCTTTTTCGTTATCTTTTTCTTTGCTATTATTTTCTTTTTCAGTCAAAGCAGACACTCCTTTAATAAAAATAGGAAACGTGAAAGTCAATAGTCATTTTACAGAGTTTAGACTATAAAAGCAACTATTGGAGCAATTTAACCTCTATATATGGTAGTTTTTAACAATATTAATAAAATTATAGCATTTTGCACAACTGCAATAAAATAGATAAACCGGTTAAATAAAAACCGTCCCATGTAACGATCAGGACGGTTCAGCATATTAAGTTTAGCCTATTACTGTTTGTCACGGCTTAAGATAGTTTTGAATATCTTGTTTGGTAATTTTGCTTGGTTTAGTTCGACCAGACTTTCTGTATAGATCGATCAAATCCTGCGGACTCCAAGAGATTGAATCATAGCCAAACTTGCCTACACGTTTACGCAGTTGTGCTATTTGCTTATTAGTAACTGTTTTACCATGTACCTTGTGGTTGCCCATGGAACCTTCACCGGTTTTACCAGCATTGCCAGTATCTGGTCCTTTACCTGAAATTGAATTGTAGCTTTGACTTGAAGAGCCATTATTATTTTCTTTAGCAGCTTTTTGGTTATCTTTGAGACCTTTTTCTGCTTTTGTCTTGTACTGACTGTAATATTGTTCATCAATATAAGGCAGGTCCAGCACTTTTTGGTATTGGTCAGCTGCTTTAAGATATTGCTTAGCTAATTCCGCTTGGGATGCAGCGAGGAAGATTGGTTGAATTTCATGTTCATAATTATCTTGAACATCTTCGATAGTAGTCTTTAGTTTTTTACCTTGTTTTACTAGAACTGCATAGCCGTTTTTTCTTTGAATTACATTGGCAGTTTCATTTAACGCATCATTATACTTGCCTTTTTTAGTTGCGTTAATTGCGGAAATCATATTGTCCGACTGGTTTTTATAAGCTTTAGCCTGGTCAGTCTTCTTGATACTGAAAGCTTTGGCAAATGCAGAGCTTGCTTCTGAATAGTCCTTATCAGCAACCGCATTTTTACCAGTAGTCATAGCACTATTATAGGAAGCTTCAACTTTATCATTATTGGATTTTTGTGTTGCGTAAAAAACGCCACCACCAATAGCGATAATTACTACTGCTACAATCGTACCAATTGTCGTTTTTTTCATAATAGGAATTTATCCTCCTTACTAATACTTAGTTTAATTATAGATGGTTTAAGCAGATTTGACTACTCAATGGTGTTTTTTCACCTTTACGTGACCATTTTTTAAGAAAAAATGTTACATTTTGCCGCCCATTTTCGTTAGTAATAGTGTAAGACATCTGGCGCGCGGGTTGATTACACTATTAAGAAAAGGAAGAAAAAATAATATGAATTTTGCATTATTAGAACAATCAGTCCAATACACATTTTTAAATTCTAAATACAGCAAAGACGGTACTAAATCACGAATTTTAAAGAACGTTAGAGAAGGAGCAACAGCTGGCAATTTGGCTAAAGTGGGTGCAGCTTTAGCACAGCTTCAAGGTGATGATCTGGGTGCAGCGACTTTAATTCAAAGACAGGGTATCCCTATTGGTGATGAATAATAAAATTTCGCAACTAAAAATGATTAAGACAGGAGCAAATAATATGGTAACTAAGACCAAAACTTTACAATTAGTATTTCTAAACGGTGCAAACAAAAAAGTTAATTTGTCTTTACCAGATGCTGCCGCTAATTTGGCAGGCACAGAGGTAAAGAAAGCAATGGAAACAATAGCAAATGCAAAAGCATTTGCACAAGAAGGAGTGGATCTGTATAAAACTCCACAATCTGCTTCATATGTTGAACGAACTGTTACTAGTTTGTTCGATAATACTCAGGGTCAGTCAATGTAACCTGCAGCTTTTGGAGACAATTAAAGAAACAATAATTAAAATCAAACAATTTTTGCGGTAAAAATAATTATTAAAGATAGGAAATCACGTCAAGGCAAGTTTGGCGTGATTTTTACTTTATTCCAAATTATTTTGTTATTATTTTGTAAAATTTAATAGAAAATAAAATAACTTTATTAACTTTGTTAGCGGCAAAAAACATTGAATGTAGTGCTGTTGAGGGTTTTATTATTTTTTGAAAAGTAAAAAATAAGCTGTAAAGCTGTAAGCGTTTGTTACAAAAGTATGTTAAATAACTACATGTCTTGCAATTTGAGCAAAAGGTAGGTACAATAAGAAATGTGGTAAGTAATAGCTATGCTTCAGGTTCGAATGCCTGTACGCATGCGCGTTCTTCAGCTCGAAAGCTACCTCATAAGAGTTATAAACTTATGAATTCGGCTTGAAGGGTGTTGTAACAATGTAGGCTCATCACGACTGAACCTATAGCCTATTACTATTTTGTATATACACAAGGAGGAAAGACCACATGAAGAAAAATTTAAGAATTGTTAGTGCTGCTGCAGCTGCTTTATTAGCTGTTGCTCCAGTTGCTGCAACCGGTGTATCAACAGTATTTGCTGATAGTAATGTTACTGTTGTAGGTGGTACTACAAATAATAGTGCTACAACTGCAAAGTTTACTTTAACTGTAAATAATGCAATGAGCTTAGTAGATGGAGATCCAGCTTCTAAGTTGACAGTTTCACTTGCAAACCCAACTTTGCCAACTGGTGCTTCTGTATCTACATCATCAGCTAAAGTTTATACTACAGGTCAAATATTAGGTATTAATGCAGATGGTAATGTAAAGTGGAGCGCTAGTGATGCTGAAAGTAAGAACGCAGGTAATCTTAATAGGAGTACAGTTTATCAAACACTTGTATATGTAACTCTTACAAACTTGAAGGCTGACACTAAATATACATTTAACAACACATTTGAGCCTACTACTAGTTTCACGAGGACCGCTGATAAGTCTGGTGTCATTTCAAATGTACCTGTAGTTAGTGCACCATTTTCATTAGCTAACACAACACTCACTGGAGCACCTTATGTAAAGGATGCTACTAAGGGCACTGCTGTTGACTCAGGCTCTGTTGACATCTCTTCACAAAGTTACAGCGTTAAAGGTGTTACTCAAGCTATTGAGAACAAGTATCAAGTTGGTGTTACTACTACTAATGGTACTACCCCAGCTACTGGTCACTGGACTGGTGTAATGGATGATGTTCGCGCTGCTTTAAAGGCTGCTGGTGTAACAACTAAGAATGATCCAGATGAAAGCTTTGACAAGCCTGCAGCTGCTTTCCCTGTTACATTACATTACTTTGCAACTAATGGTAAGACAGGTACTTTCTTGGTAACTGTAAATCCTAATCCAACTGAGGGTGATGCTACATTCCCAGCTATGACGCTTGCTGGCTTCAATAATGGCAATGCGTTCACTGGTACTAAGAACATTGATGCTCTTCCAGAAAATGTTTCATTTAACTATGTTTCAGTTAATGGTGTTGTAGACACTGATGCAATTGCTAAAGCTTTTGCTACTACAGTAAGTACTACTGATAAAACACCATTAACACCTAAGGTTGATGTTTCTAAGGTTAACACTAAAGTTGCTGGTAAATATCCAGTTACTGTAAGTGCAACTAATGCTGAAGGTAAAACTACTAAGGCTGTCTTCTTCCTAACTGTTGGTGCTAAGGGTGCTACTTACAAGACTGTTCAATCAGACGGTGATGTACCAGTTTATAAGATTGAAGGTAATGTTGTAACTGACTCAAAGACTACTGTTAAGAATGGTGACACAATTGCTGTCTTTGGTGACCCAATCAAGGTTGGCGAGAAGTCATACACTCGTATTAACAGTGCTGACTCAAACCTTTATGTAGAGAGCAAGTATGTTGATGGTTCTTACCAACCAGCAGCAAAAGAAACTAAGAAGATTATGCACAACGCATACATCTACGACAAGGATCACAAGCGTGTTGGTACTAAGACATTAGCTGCTTACTCTACAGTTGATGTATTTGGCAAAGCAACTAAGCTTGCTGATGGTAGCTTAGTTTACAGCATTGGTGACAACCAATACGTAATGGCTGACAACATTGATGGTACTTCACGTACATTAAGCCACAACGCTTATGTATATAAGACCAGCAAGAAGCGTGCTAACAGAAAAGTATTGAAGGCTGGCTCACAAGTTACTACTTTTGGTTCACCTTACACATTCAAGAATGGTAAGGCTTACTACAGAATTGGCGGACCTGCTAAGCAATACGTTAAGGTTGCAAACTTTGCTAAATAATTAGTCTTACAGCTAATTTAGAAACAGGAGCGATTATATCGCTCTTGTTTTTTTGTGCTTTTAAATTATGTTTACCTGTGATTGAGCTATGCAAGCGATAACATTTCCAGTATAATAGTATTCGTCTACTTTAATTAAAGGAGAGGAATGAATTGTCCAAAAAAGAAAGTGATATCTGGAACCTGCCTAGTGGACATAAATATCGTTTTTGGTCGCAAAAGCTTTTGCGTCAAAGAATTGGGATAGATCGAGAAATAGATAAATACTTGATTGAAGATAAATTTTATTGTGTAAATCCTGCAACTATTGCTTTATACCAATTTCAGAAGCAGCCCCTTTTAGGCAAGTACAAAAGCGTAATTTTTGACTGTGATCAAGGGATTGTTTTAAGTTGTCGCAGCACTCAAGCGCATCTAACATCTTTTGCTCAGAATTGCCTGTTGGCAGGCCTGGAATTTCAAAGAGAATTTGCGCGTAAGATTAATTTAGTTGGTCACAACGTGATTGCCACAGGACGCTTAGCTTATTTTTCCTTGCGTAGCTACAATACTGGTAATATTGACTGGATTGCTTTGCATAATATGGCAAGTTTTGAGTCACTGCGAAATAATGTAACTGCTTTTGAATCCGTGACAGTTAATCGCTTTAGCTATATTTTCACGTATGATAACTGCAGTCGTCATATTCCCCGCAAAGTTAGCGATAGTTTATTTTTTAATCACGCACTTTACCTTCTGGGTACAGTACATTTAAAAAGTAATTTAGGCTGGCGGGTCAAAAGTTCTGTAGGAGATTCTCTTATTGACCAGTCTTCTTACTTTCATCCGCACCAATCTCTTGAAGAAATATCATTAAAAAAAGTAATGACCGAATTATTAGATAAAAAGCATGCTCGGTATGGCAATTTATTAGCTGATTATTATGAATTACCGTTAATTTCTGATGCTCACAAGTCTGCTTATTTAAACAGTAAACGACCAGATACTCTTTTTTAAGAAAATGCACGATCTTTATGAAGTTCGTGTATTTTTTTGCTCTTTTTTCACCCGTAGATTTATTGTAATTATGATATATGAGACAAGCCTAAGGAAACTAAAAGCAAAAGTTAAACGTTTATTAATCTAAAGGCTAAAAGCTTAATATTATGTTTTTTAAATTTTAAGCAAAATTGCTAATCTATAAGAGCACAAGCGCTTGTGACATATTTGAAACAGAGGAATGTCACAAATGAAGATTAGTAGAGAAGCATTTATAACTGCATGGCAGAATCAGAAATTAGTCAGAGGCGCATTGAAGTACGCCCACGTCAGAATGGACTATACTAATTACGAAGACTTTTTGCAGGAAGGTATAATAATTTACGCAGAAATGTTAACGAGGTTAGCAGGCAGAACAAGAACTGAAGTTGATCGGCTTAGTTTTCGCAAAATTATCTGGCATACTTTGGACTTATTGCGTAAGCAAAAGCGAATAACTGAGCAAGAAATTGGTTTTGACTGTACTGAACAGGTAGGATTGCTCGATAACTGGAATAATCATTTCGCACTTGAAAAAGAGCTAGCGCAAATGACGCAGACAGAACTTATATTGTTCTTTGAACATTTGCTGGATGGACAGACAATCAGTGCTTTAGCTGAAAAGACAGGTATTAATCGAGTACAACTTCAAAGATCAAAACGAGATCTTTTGTATCATTTACGGGAAGTCTTAGACAAATAAATTACTATTTGTAATATTAAAACTGACAATATTACTTTTTGACTACAAATAAGCGGATTCTATTGTTAATACTTTAATTGCTCGATACAATAAAGATGTCGGTTAAGGAGGAAATTTTATTTATGAAGAAAAAACTAATCACTGGTTTTTCAGCAGCGGTGCTTGGTGCATCGCTCTTGATGCCGGTTACCAACAACTTAATTGCCACTTCTCCAGCAAAAGCTGAGACAGTATCTGCAACTAATGCAGATGAAACAACATTTTTAAATACTGCTGTTAAGCAGGCGCAAAAAGTTTCTAAAAAATATGGCTTATACCCTTCAGTTATGATTGCACAGGCAATTGTGGAATCTAACTGGGGCAAATCAGGTTTGGCCGTTAATGCCAATAATTTATTCGGAATGAAGGCTGATGATAGCTGGCAAGGAGCAACCTATTCTTCTAAAACACGTGAAGAAGACAAAAATGGCAAGAGCTACTACGTTACAGCTAAGTTTAGAAAATACGATACCTACCAGGATTCATTTGATGATAATGGTAAAAAACTTCGTTTAGGTGTTACCTGGCAGCCAGAGCGCTACAAAGGAGCATGGCTCGAAAATGCTGCTTCGTATGCAGATGCCACCAAGGCTCTAACTGGTACATACGCTACTGCTAATAATTACAACACTATTTTAAACACCAGAATAACCACCTCGAACTTAACGCAATACGATCCTAAGATTTCGAACACCAGTAAATCTTATGTTGTTAAAAAAGCAGGTGCCACTTATGCTTGGCCAACTGACCACTCAGTATCTGCCAAAACCGATTCAGTTGCTAAAGGCGATGCAGTTACAATAACTAAGACCATTACTTTTTATAATGGTAAAAAGCGCTTGTACATTGCCGGTAAGGGCTGGGTTAACGATACTATTTTAAATATGGGCAGTGCTCTTCCACCGGCTTCTCAAGCTCCAAAGGGTGAGAAAAAAGTTAACAAGACTTTGATGCATAACGCTTATGTTTATAATTCCAAAGGCAAACGAGTAAAAAAAGTTAAGGCAATTAAAGTAGGCAACACCGGCAAGGTGATTGCTACCTATGGCACTAAAACTATTAACGGTAAAAAGTATTATCGCATTGGTGAAAATCAGTACATTGCCAGTGGCAATATTGACGGCACTATGAGACTTCTCAAGAAAAATGCTTTTGTTTACAACGACTATGGCAATCGTGACAATAAAAAGGTGTTAAAGAAGGGTCAATCCATTGCAACCTACGGTGGAGCAATTTCAATATACGGACTTAAATATTATCGGGTAGGCATTCACCAGTATGTTAAGAAAGGCAATTTTTAGACAAAGGTAATTTCTCACAAACGGAATAAGGAATGAAAAATTAGATGAAGATAAAGAAACTAATAACTACTGTTGCTATCGGAGTAGGTTTAGTTGCACCTATTTTTAACGTTAGTCAGTCTCAGGCGGTAGAGGCTGCCTCTATTAACTCGATTGCTAAACAAAACAGCTATGTTGACGTTACTTTTTTATATAAAATGCTCCAGACACAGAACATTAAGTATAACAAATTTTACGCTCATGGCAATAAGATTAAGTACAGAAAAGGAAAGCCGGAAGGTATTGTAATTCACGAAACTGCAACTCCCGGGGCATCCGCTTATAATGAAGCCATTTACTTCAACCGTGAATGGAAAAATATGTACTCTTATGTCCACGCTTTTGTTGATCACAAGCAGGTTATCCAGATGATGACTCCAGGATATGGTGTCTGGGGTGCTGGAGCAATAGCCAACAACCGCTTTATTCAAATTGAACTTTGTCAAGAAACTACCAGAAATAAATTTGCCAAAAGTGTCAATAACGATGCCATTTATGCGGCAAAGTTGTTGCACCGCTATAACATCAAGCCCTCTAATGCCTCTAATACTGGTAAAGGGACAATCTGGTCCCATCATGCTGTATCGCGCTTTTTAGGAGGTACTAATCATACCGATCCTGACGGCTACTTCAAAAAATGGGGTTATTCGATGAATGACTTTTACTCACTTTTGAAGTACTATTACGATTTGCAGGCAGCAGAAACCGTAACTTCTACCACTCCTGATGACAGCACAGTTACCGACGATTCATCAAATCCAGCAAATGCAACTGACCCAACTGAATCAACGAATACTCCTGCAACAGGTTCTGATCCTGTTTCTCAAGCGCCTACTGGTAAGAAAACTTTGATGCATGATGCTTATACATATGATGCTCAAGGTAAACGTACTAATGCGGCATTAAAAACTGCGGGAACAGTTGTAACCGTGGCACAAGAAAAGATGATAAATGGTAAAAAATATTTGCAAATTGGTAAAAATGAATACGTTGTAGCCAGTAACATCGTTGGTTCTAAGCGTGTATTAACTCATAATGCCTATATTTACGATACTACCGGAATTCGTATTGGCACTACCAAGCTTTTGCAGGGCAAATCCGTTCGGACATATGGTGGTCGTGTTAATATTAATGGTAATAAGTACTATTCAATTGATACTGATCGCTTTGTTAAAGCAGCCAATTTTTAATTAAAGAAACAGGTCATGATAATTATCGTGGCCTGTTTTTATGTGCAGCAGAATTTTAATTAATTGATTTTTGAAAGCTATGAATACTTGCTACCCTTTTTATTTTCTCTGCTCGTCAATATTTTGTATAATCGACTAAGAATAAATGAGGAGGTAATCCTGGTGGCACAGTTGTCTTTATTCCTAGTTGTTTTGTTTGCCTTAATTGTTCCTATTTTAATGGCACGATTAAAGGTAAATGCTGTTCCTACAGCCGTTGCAGAAATTATCATTGGTATTATTCTTGGTGCAAGTGGTTTTAATATTGTACAGCCAACGCATGACCTCGCTTTTTTATCAAATTTGGGCGTCATTTTGCTATTATTTTTGTCAGGGATGGAAATCAACTTTGATTTGTTGAAACCAAAGCATAAGCAAGAAAAAAAGTCGGATCAGATATCTCCCTTTAAAATTGCTTTAGAAGCATTTTTAGGTGTGGCTCTTTTATCTGTTTGCCTGGCATTAGTTTTAAAATGGTTTGGCTTATTTGGCGATACGATGCTTGCAACCATTATTTTCATGACTATTGCACTGGGAGTAGTAATTGCGACCTTAAAAGAAAAAGACATTTTAAATAGACCGATAGGTCAGACGATTTTATTAACTGCGGTTTTGGGAGAAGTAATTCCATTAATGCTGCTGACGGTTTATGCTGCGATTAATGGTGGCAATACCAGACAATTGTGGCTCATTATTTTGCTTTTTGGTGTAGCTATTTTACTGTTGTGGCACTTTAAGCAGCCTTATTTGTGGTTTGTTAAAGTGACCAAGTCAACTACGCAGTTAGATGTTCGGTTAGCCTTTTTCTTAATTTTTGCTTTAGTAACAGTTGCTGAAAGAGTCGGAGTAGAAAATATTTTGGGAGCATTTTTAGCCGGTATTGTCATGAAGTTGCTGGAGCCTAGTCAGGAAACTGCTGATAAGTTAACTTCAATTGGCTATGGTTTTTTTATTCCTATTTTCTTCATTATGACGGGAGTTAAACTCAATTTAAAATCACTTTTGGCACATCCCAACTCTTTGATTTTGTTACCAATATTAGTTCTGTTTTTATTTCTGGCAAAATTGCCTGTTGCGTTAGTTTATGCCAGAAAGTTTGGTTTCAGAAATGGTTTTGCGGGTGGCTTTTTGACCGCAACCACGATCACCATTGTTTTGCCAACTTTAGCGGTAGCCAGAAAACTAAATGTTATTACGCGCTTGCAATCTGATGTTTTTATTCTGGCCGCTGTGATAGTTTGCATTTTTTGTCCGATACTTTTTAATGCAATATTTAAGTTAAAAGCAGAGGATCGTATCAAGGAAAAAGTGGTAATTATAGGCACTAATGCTTTAACAGTTCCAGTCATGCTTGATTTGCATGATAATTGGTATTCAGTTCAAATGTATACTACCAGTAGTGAACACTATAATATTTATAAGAGCCGTGTTCCAGATTTAAAATTATTACCTAAGCTGGATGAAGAAAATTTGAGACAATCTGACGCTTTTGCCGGAAATATTTTTGTTGCAGCTATGAGATCTGATGAAATCAACTTACGATTGGGGCAATTGGCAAAAGCTAAGGGCAATTTCAAACGGATTATTATTTGTCAAAAGCGTGCTGACATTGCCAAGGTTGAGCAATTGCGCAGCAGTGGCATGGAAGTTTTTGATTTAAGCAATGTTACTTCATCATTGCTGCGAGCACTGATAGAATCGCCCGCTGTTTATAATGTGATGAGCGATACCAAAAATGCTGTCTATTCTGTTGTTGTCCGCAATAGGCAGTATTCAGGTCGTCAATTGATGGATTGGGATATAGCAAGTGATATTACAGTCAGCCGCATTCGTCGTGGACAAGAATGGCTGGTTCCACATGGGCATACAGTTATTGAAATGGGAGACGAATTGATATTTACTTCTAAATATCAGGTTGCTGACCGTATTCGCAGGGTTGTAGGCAATAAGTAATTTTGTTAATTAAAAAAGCAGTTTGCCGATATGACACTTTATTAGAATTTAACTAAGGACTAACTTTCTTACGATAGGAGTTAGTCCTTTTTGTGTGTCACATTTTGATAAATTGTAAAAGTATAGGAGATAATTTGATATTATTAAAAAGCAGACCGTTTAATTGCAATATACAAAATGTTTGCTGTAAAAATAGCAAAAATTAGAAAAATTTTTCCGAGCGTATATGACAAAAAATAATAATTTATTAAAACTATAGTCTTTTTTTTGGGTGTTTATAGTGCTAAAATTAATCCTATGTAACTCAGTAAGAGTTATAGCGTTCTTAAGTCTGTTTAGCTAGGGGCGTCGAATTTGTCAATGAAAAAGGAAGGCTCAAAAAAATGAGTAAAAATAGTTTTTATAAGAAAATGATAGTTTCAGTAGCTGGTGCATCATTATTAGCTGTTGGTGTTAATCAGTTACCAACCAACGCTTTAAGTAGTGCCCCAACTGAAGTTAGTGCAGCTAAGAAGGCCGCTAAGACCAAGAAAGTCGGTGCTAATTCTGCTGTTTACAAGTTAAAGGGCAAGAAATTAGTTAAGACTAAGAAGACACTTAAGGTTGGTCAAAAAGTAACTGTTCTTGGCAAAAAGACTGTTAAGGGCAAGGTTTACTACAAAGTTGGCAAGAACCAATATGTCAAGGCTGTTAATGTTACTGGTAAGGCCGCTAAAGTAGCTAAGAACACTGTTTTGGTTACCAGAAGTGGCAAAGCTTTGAAGAACGGTAAAGTTCGTAAGGGTCAAAAAGTAACTGTATTTGGTGCAGCTGTTACCATTAAGGGCAAGAAGTACTACTCAACTTTAGCAGGATACATTAAAGTAAGTGCTTTAGCTAAGAAGAAGACTTCAACACCAACTTCAACCCCATCAACTAGTTCAACTGGTTCAAACAGCTCTAACGGCTCAACTAGTTCAACTGGCTCAAACGGTTCTAACGGCAGTTCAGCAGGCTCAACTAGTTCAACTGGTTCCAACGGTTCAACTAGCTCAAACGGTTCAGCTGGTTCCAACAGTTCAACAGGCTCCAACGGATCAACTGGCTCAGCTAGTTCAAACGGCTCAAACGGCAGCTCAACAGGCTCCAACAGTTCATCTGGCTCGGCTAGCTCAAACGGTAATTCATCTAGCTCAGCTAGCTCAACCCCTTCAAAGTAATGAGTAATCATTAATTTGCTTTTTATATTAAATTATTGAGTAAATTTAATATAAAAGATAAAGAGGTCTTTGATTTTGTTAAAAAAACTTGCTTTTACAGGTTTTTTCAAAATTCTCTGACCTCTTTTTTGATACAAAAAAACGCAACTTTCTTAACTTCAAGAATTGATTGCGTTTTTAGTCAATAATATTAATTATTAGAAACAGACTGCTTTGCTTTGGCTAATACATCCATGACAGCTATGCTATGCTCGTATAAATCATTAGCTTTCTGTGTATCGTGGGTATCAATAATTTTCACAAAGTCCGTAAATTCACTTGCCATTCGGTGGTCAAACTCGTTAAAGTTGAACTCACTGTCATCACCGTTTCTGTGTTCAACCGTGAAATTTTTAATAACACCAGTTGAACCATCAAAGTAGATGGTTCCTTTTTCACCCTCAATAAATGATCTTGGAGTAGTATAGCTGTCTTTTGCGGCAATTAAAACTGCTTGTTTATCAGGATAAACTAAATTAAGTATGCCCGAAGTATCAACTTGTTTTTGCATTACTGGATAATATTGTACTTTTTCCGGCTTACCGAACAAACCAACTGCCAAGTGAATATTGTAAATGTTCAAATCTGTTAGGGTTCCACCATCTTTAGCAGGATCGAATACAGGAGCAATTTTGCCTTGCAAAAAATCATCATAGCGACTGGAATATTGCGTATAGTTTAAAGAAATAATGTGAATAGGTGCAATTTCAGCTAATTGCTGTTTAATCGCTTTGAAATTTGGCAAGTGAATATTTGTGATAGCTTCAACTATGATTAAATCCTTTTTGTCAGCTATTTCTTTAAGTTCTTCAGCTTGAGCAACAGTTTCTACATATGGTTTTTCACAAATAACATTTTTGCCTGCAAGAAGAGCTTCTTTTACGATTTCATAATGTAAAGAATTAGGTACGGCTACATAAACTGTGTCGACATTTTCATCATGACACAACTGCCCATTATCAGCAAATACCTCTTTAATGTTGTATTGCTTAGCTAAGTCTTTGGCAATAGGCTGACTACGTTTAGTAGTGGATATTGCTGCAAGTTCAAGGCCTTTAATTTTAGCAGCAGTCGTTAAAAAATCGTGAACAATTTTACCGCTGCCAATAATTCCTAATTTCATTTTTGGACCTCCGATTACTAATGAAAATATTTAAACAACTCTATAGTCATTTTATCTCATTAAGTAACCTAAAAGCACCATAATTATGATAGTTAAATATTTACTAAAAATAGTTGTTTTCATATAAAAACTTTTACTTTATTGCTCAAATTATTTTGCAGATGCTGGAGTGGCGTTTTTGACTTCATCTGGTAACTTCAAAGAGTCGGAATTACCAAAGCCAAAGATTCTAAAGTTGAATGAAGCTGGCATTTTTTTGTCGTAGTTCATTTTAAAAGAAGTAGCAGAGCTTGTTATTTTTTTATCTTTGATTTTAAAAGTAACATTACACTTGCTGAGTTTAACGTGCTTTTTGAACGACTTGAGATCTACCTTATAGTCTTTAAAAATTTTGTTCAGAAATTTACTTGCCTTAGTAATATTGACATTACTTTTGAGGGTATAAACTCCATCTTTATGACTAAGTTTGGCATTTTTGCTCAAATCAGTAGTGATGCTTTTAGCAAATTTCTTCAGATCGCTGCTATATTTTTTTATATCAGTTTTGGCAGTATCAGCGTCTGCAATAGGTGTATATTGCCATTTGCCATCTGCTTTGGTGTAGACACGTTTTGCGTCCATATCAATCCATTGCTCTACTGTTTCAGCGTGTTTGCCAGATTTTACTTTAGTAATGGCTTGAACTAGTTCAGGCTTGGTGGTAAAAGCACCATGAGAGTCGAAATTTATTTTTTGCTTACCACTTTTAATCTTTGTGCTGGTAGTATATTGGCCACTAGTTTGGTTGCTCTCTTTCTTTTTAACAATTGCAATAGCCTGCTTTTTTGATAATGCTGCATCAACTGTTTTTGCATGAGTTAGACCACCACCAACTAAAGTGGCAGACAATAACATAGCCGTCAAAAATTTCTTCAATTTCATAATTAATTTCTCCTATATTATTAAAAAATGATTTACAAATTGTTTTGAATAAAGAGAAAAAGTTTAACTCTGTGTTTTTTAATTATTTCGGTAGATTCTAGAGTGCATTTGACTTTGTCTTGATATGGTCTCAGACAAAGTCAACTAATGCAACAGATAATAATAAGCCAAAATAAATCTTTGAAGTCTAATTCTGAAAATCTCCTTCTCTTTGATAACTTTATTGTATATTAAAAAAATAAAATGTATATCTTTTTTTATTTTTTATTAATAAATTTAGTGAAACTAAAAAAATATAATAAGTTTGTTATTTTATCTTAGTACTTTCAGCTAATTTAGAAGTTGATTTTACTAAGGGCTTCTGCTACAATTACGTTAATCCGTGTCATTTAATATACCGCGGAAAATAAACACTAGTGAATACATAAAATTACTTTTAAAAACATAAAATATTTAAATAATCCTAGATTTAAGTATTTTTTAAGAGAAAGGAACATTTATGTATAAAAAAAGAATAGTTGCTTTTTTTCTAGGTATATTATTATTTTTATTCTATGGAAATGTAAATACTACATATGCAGATACAAATAGTAGTCCTTATATTATAGTTGATAAAGATAGTTTTAATGACTATTTTAATTTGAATGGATCTGCATCTTATGATCAAAATGCAGGTGTAGTAACTTTAACACCTGCCTCAAAAAATCAAGTAGGATCCTTTACTTTAAATAGTAAAATTGATCTAAATACCAGTTTTTCATTGTTAGGATACATTAACCTTGGGGAAAATCCTAATGGAGGAGACGGTTTGGGTTTTGCTTTTCATGCCGGTAACTCATCTGACCTTGGTAATGCAGGTGGCAATTTGGGAATTGCCGGCTTGCAAAATGCTATTGGCTTTAAGATAGATACTTTCCTTAATAAATTTGTGGCTCCAGAAAGTGATCTGAAAGGGTCAATGGTTAATCAAGCTGATTCTTTTGGCTTTGGCTTAAATCCAGATTCAGGCAACCCACCATATGGTGCGTTTGTTACCACGAGCAAAAAGCAGTTGAAATCCAAGAATGGAGTCCTTGTAGATAGATGGTGGGCTGAGGATGTGCCTGATAGTGCACAATCTCTTTCCAGTTCTGACATTGATGGTGAATTTCATAAATTTAATGTTAATTATGATGGTAGAAGCAGGCTTCTAACTATTAGTTTCACTCAAACAAACGATAATGTACTAAGGTGGACTAAACAGATAGATGATAGCTATTCTACAATGTCCCTCACAGTGACCGGATCAACCGGATCACTTATTAATGAACAACAATTTAAGATAACCAGTTTTTCATTTCAAGAAGCTGCTACTGTTGATGTAAAATATGTAGATACATTTGGTAAAACTTTGGCACAGGGAAAAGTAGATTATCCTTCAGGTGCTTATGTTAATGGCACATATAATACTGAAAAAATGGAAATCAAGGGATATACTTTCCAGAATATGGATGATGGAACTGTTACTGAAGAAAAAAGCCTGCCTGCTACAGGTACTTTGAAGAAAAATGGTAATAATGGAAGCATTATCTACGTATACAAAGCTAATAACTATCGCGTAAAGTTTGATCCCAATCAAGGTATCAACACAATGCCAGACCAACTTTTTACATATAATGTGGCTCAACTTTTAAATAAAAACATTTTTGTAAGAGATAACTTTGTTTTTAATAACTGGAATACTGCACCGGATGCTTCTGGAGTTACGTATACAGATGGTCAAAATGTCTTTAATTTAACAGATACTGCTAATGGCGTCATTACTTTATATGCACAATGGAAAAAGGCTAATTGTGCTGTAATAACCAAATACGTTGATGAGACAGGTAAAGAAATACATGATCCAGTCACTGAAACTGGTATAATTGGCACAAAATATGTGACAAAAAAGCTTGCTATTGAAGGTTATACATTAGATGAAAGTAAAATACCTGCTAATGCGACAGGAAAATATAGTGAAAACGATATAGTTGTAACCTATGTATACAAGAAGGACCCTCCTGCGCCAACTGTAGGTAAAGTGACAACCAAATACGTTG